>JANOFP010000263.1:0-13249 GCA_031413675.1 Bacteroidota bacterium | reverse complement strand
CAAAATTTTCAATTCTTCCCTGGCTATTTTGATTGGTATGACATGGCAATTTATTTTCTTTTTGCTATTATCTTTTTTAAAATAAAATTCAGAAATATGAGAACAAAAATTTATTCAGCTGCCGGATTTTTTATTATTGTTTTATATATAGCCATGACAATTGCATGTGCGCCTTCAGGAAAAACAACTAAAACAGTAGCTGAAAAGCCAGGGTGGTATGGTATTTCTTCTGGATGGAATAACTGGGTTAGTGATATTGATGGACAAGTTGGATATAAAATGTATGTAAGCAGTCCCCGAGGTCGTTGTGCACCATCAGGGTCCTGGTCTGGAGCAACAAGTATTGTTTCGGGTACATTACCTCCGGGTTTATATTTTGAGTCACATAATATCACTGGTATTCCAACTGAAAGAGGGCATTGGATTGTAAAATTAAAACTGTCTTCTATTCAATGCAACGGTAGTTACTACAAAGATTTTGAACAAGAGATCCGTTTTCACATTACGGGTTCCGGTAAAGTGAACAATTAAAGACTGGTCAATTGATTATTTATTACAACTCTGATTTTTTTTAACAAAACCGACAATTTAAAGGGATTAACATTTTCTAAAACATTAAACACTTATTGTTGCGTTCTTTTTGTATGTGATACAGCCATTAAATGGGCTGCAGAATGTGATAAACTGATTAAGCTGATGATCAAAACACATTCTTATAGTTTGAAAAGAATTTTAATCATCAGTCTTTTAAAATTAAACGTATAGAGAAATACTGGGAAACGTGTACTTGAGAATGTCTCTTATAGAAAAATCTAATTACTAATGTCAGATTTTGTTTTAGTTCACTGAAGGCAATAAGTCCAAAAGCAGGATATCGAATTAAAAATAAGTGTAGCCGAGCTGATTACTAATTGCAAGAACAATTTTGTATAAAACTAAAGAAAACAGTAATTTTCACTAAGAATGAATTTTTGCAAATTCCCCCGGTGAATACCAAGTTGTGATATTTTTCAAAAAAAATAGCGTATTGGTGTATGTAAAAAAGAATACAACTGTATCTGTAAAACAAAATAATTATTATGAAAAAGAAATCTGTCATTTTTTCATTTTGTCTTTTCTTTTTATTCAATGCTATCTGTGGTTTTGGGCAACCGGGAAAAAGAATTCCATTACTCCCTCCCTCTCATGAGATAAAAGATGCAGAGAATAAGATTGTCACGATCAATCTGGGTATTGCTGCAAAGCAGACAGCAGCCGATGCTCTACAGCCAAAATCAGACAGGGCAAAAAATATATGGGAAAATTATCATGCACCTCATGCTAATTCACCAACAGACCCCGGGACATCAGCAACATGTGAATCTTATTATCAAGCTTATGCTGCTTTGAACAACCCGCTTTCAGCATTGTTCGACGAAATTGATGCGCTTAGACAACATAAGAAAGATCAGGAAGATCTGATAGAGAACAAAAAACAGGAATTTCTTAATCAAATGATTGGTAAATCGCATTGTGCAGGCAGACTCAGCACATTTTCCACATACGATGACATGATGAGCTGCTGGCGTTGTTTTTTTGATGGCGATTGTGCAGATAAATCAAACCCTGTTTATGTGCCGGGTGGAACAAGAGCAGTGCCCAACCAGGGTAGCCCAATAATTTTTACTGAGATTAAAAAAGAACTTACCAAAGACATTTATGTCCCCCCACCTGTTTCAAATCCTCCACAGAAAGGATATATTGAACAGGCAACTGATAAAGTGCGGGGATTTTTTCAGGAGATCATTAATAGTTCGCAGCGATTAAAAAACCGTGTAACAGCTGTGATGGCTGTAAGAGGATAATTTAATACTTAACAGTTATGAGAAAGAACCAAGTTTATTTAATTGTAATAATCCTTGCTGCTGGAATAGCCGGATGGTTTGGGTATAAGTATTTTTTTGATAAAAAATCATCAGTTTCCCCTCGACAGACGGTTTCAGTACAATCATTCTCCTCCAATTCCTGTTGGGTATATCATGAATATGTTTACCGGGTAAACTTTAGTGATCAGTCATTAAGCTCATTTCTTTTTATAAGAGATGCAGACGGGACTTTTTCACCATCAAAGTCAGACAGTTCAGGAAATCATATTATTGGCAATGGTTTTATTATAGATTCTACCGGAGCCTGTGCCACTACTGAAAAAATAACAAATCCATGGGTGTTGAGCGTTGAAGAACAAAAACCTTTAAGAGAATTGGTAGACGCATGGCTGGAAATGAAAGAGGGCCTTGTAAATAGGGACTATTCTATCACCGGGCAAACAGTTGCTCTATTTGTTGTTTTACATAATCCGGAAAATTTTATAGAGTATACTATTTCTTCTCCGGTACCGGGACAACTTGGTTACAGCCTGATATATCCTTTTCAAAAAACACTATTCAAAGGAATCGTATCAAGTTTAGCTTTTTCAAACAAAGAGCTTGATAATGACGCCTCCGTTTTCCAGGTATTAAAAACAACATTTGATGAAAACAATTCTGAAAACCCGGTAGCTAAGACAACTATTGACAGTTTTTCAGCAATCAAAAATATGGATGGTAATCTTTCTGACATAAAAGTGATAACTGGTGATGAATTTTTTTATGAAGGCTCTGCAATGTTTGATGAATACGGAAGGATTTTGGGCAACCTGCATTATCAAGATAATAAATGGAAGCTGATTTCAATTCTTTCGTTTATACAAAATCCACCAACCTATCAGACTAATGAACCACAGGAAGAATGGGAGTATGATTTAAATGCAATGGCTTGGAAAAGAATTTACATGAAAAATAATGCTGCTAATACAGGTGATAAAAGCACTACTTCAGATGAACCCCTTACCAATGGACCGCTGGATCCTGCATTGAAAGTTCGCCCATCACCTACACCAAAGTAAATTTTAAATAAAGAGTATAAGATGGCATCCAAATCAGAAGATTTTATTACTTGTAAACTATGTGGAAATACTGATCCATTAAGCAAAGAATTTAAATGCAGTAAGTGTGGAGCCAAAAATTGGGGACATGAACTTCCTCCAAAAAGTAAATCGGGTTGTCTTTGGGAGATTATTGGAGGGATAATAATAATAGCTGGTACATTAATATATAATGAAATAAAAGATTATAGAAATACCCATTGGAGCCAATCAAGAATCGAAAGTACATTTTCAAAATATATTGTTTTGGTTTATCATGAATTTGCTTATGAACTCAAATTTGATAAGCCCGAAGACGGTTCACTCTATTTTATTAGAACAGTAGATGGTGGGTTTGCTCAATGGCAAAGTGGAATGCAGCCTAATTCTGTTACGGGTTGTGGTTTTGTAACAAACTCTGATGGGTTTTGTATTACTACTAAGAATTTAACCTACCCCTGGCCGAATGATTTGGATATGATAAAGTTAAGAAGGGAAGTGCAAATTTTCAGGAATCCTCCTTTTAATATAAAGTCCGGAGGTCACTATAAATTATTTACAATAAAACTTGGATATTATCCTAATGGAACTAAAATTAATGATCCTAATTCTTTTGTTCCATGTAAAGTTTTTGGACTTTGGGAAAAGGAACTTGGCGGATTAACACCACTGTCTTCAATCAGTTCATTTAAAGGAATAACTGAGTTTAATAAAACAATAGAATACCATAGTGATTTAAATAAGGGGGATAAAATATATAGTTTGGGTTATCCTTTGCAGATTAACCCATCAGAAAATTTAAGTACAATTATAACTCAAAGTAAAATTGATTCATTGCATAAGTTTAATGAAAAGCATGACGAACTTTATTACCCTGTTACTTCTTTATATACACTTGAAGGCGCTCCTGTTTTTGATTCAAAGGGACGGGTAATTGGATTTAATACATTCGATAAGAACGGGAACATTAAGTTAATATGGAATGGATATATAAGAAATGAGAAAGAATAAATTAATAAATCTATGCTATCAGAAACATATTATTGCCGTCATTGTAATTGTAAAATGGAATTTATTAAAAGGGCCAGGTTTTTTTGTACAGGGCTAATTTAAAAACTATATTAATGAATTACACAATCATTAAACTTTTGTTTCTCATTGTAATAACCGCTTATTTAGTAAGTTCCTGCAAAGGAAAAACCCAGCCGGGAGATCAGTTGGAGCAGACCACAGAGCAGCGTTCTCTGCAACAGAAGGATAATAATAATCCTGAACCCCAATCTGCACCTGAAAAAAGCCAGGCTGATAGACGGATTGAGTATGAAATAGAGCAACAGCAAAAAAATGATCCCGGCGTTTCTTTCGGTAAAGAGGAAGGTTGGAAAGGGATTTACGAAATTGCCAATCCTCTTCAGGAAGTGGCCAATTCAGATATGCATAATTATGACAAACAACTTAGTTCCGGGGAGTTTCAATTTTCGAATGAACACAGCAGGCTCAGAATAAAAACCGGTGGAATTGATTTTTCCCTGGTTGTTATATTGTCAAAAAAGAACAATAGCGGCAGTTTTGAAGAAATAAAAAAATATAATGTAAGCCAGGAAAGCTCTTCTGCTTATGACTTTAATATTTTAGATGGAATCTATCATATTGAAGTTAAATACAATTCTGTTCAAACAGCGTTCCGGCTTGTTTGGGAAAAGGAATAAAAAGGCAACTAAAAAAACATCTTCTTTCAAGCGGATAATTATTTTATTCCAATAAAAATAGAATGCTGAAATAGCTGATTTATTTGCAGATGTAAATTCGGATCCACTAAAAAGGATTAACATTTTTAAAACAATATTTTTTCAGCGATACGTTCTGGTAGTATGAAAAGAATAACCACTATTGCTTCCCTGATTATTGTTTTAAATTTATTCTCACAAAACAACAGTTCCTACAACTCCTTCATCCAGCTTGACACGGCTATCAAATGGGCAGCTGAATGTGACAAAATAATTAACCTGACCCCCAAAGTGCAGAGCCATAGTTTGAAAAAATGGTATTTGGATAAATTGAAAAATGGAGTAGTTTCTGCTTACAAAATAAATAATAACAGGGATGCTGTTTCATCTTATCAGCTTTCGATCCCTGGAATTGAAAAACAGGAATGGCTGAAAGGTTTGAGTATTGAAATACCCCCGTACAAAAACCCAAAGGAGTGGTATTTCTATGACAAAACTATTCCGAAAGAGAATTATGAACGTTACAAATACCGGGTTGGTGCCTTTCGCTTTTCAGCTGATTCCTGTTGTGGTTGCGATGATGCGGATGCATTCCGGGCAAAACAAATTTTAAACTACAAGAATGGAAAGTTTAGCATTTACAATGTTTTCATTTCACCACTTTGTGCCAGGCAAACTGGAAAAACACCCATTGAATGGTTTCCATTGTGCAATGTGGCGTATAACGACAAGGCTGATAGAAAATTTTCCGGACTCAGTAAAGATGTTGTGTTAATCAATACCGATGATGTGGACTATGAGTTTAGTAAGGAAGCAGCATCGGCTTTTGACTCTGTGCTGACCATTGACCGAACAGATATTGGAAGTTTAATTTACAAACATGTTTTAAATGGTATTATCAAACCTGTTGAAATCGAAAACGGCAAACCGATACCGGCAAAAAATTTTTTAAATTGGAATATGCCGGCGGATACCATCCCGTCGTATAATGACAACAACGAAGTAACCGGGTACAGGGCAGTTCAGCAGGTGAGGAGTGCAAAAGAATTTAGCTGTTTCAGAATCAGGCAGGATTTTTATTTTGACTTTAAAAATGAAAAGCTATATTCAGTAATCCGTTCAATAATTATCATTTTGCCAGTACGGTTTTATGATGGAACAATAAGAGGATATGCTCCTTTTTGCAGAATTTATTAAAAAATGAAAAATCTTTTTAACAAAAACGATTTTGAAATAACAGATGATTACATCCAAAGCAGCATAAGTGCCGCTGCTGCACCGCATTCTGTTTATACTGTTCTTACTTCACATGAACTGCCGGGTGAATTGTTTGTATTGGTGGCGGAAAAAAATCAGTTCATCAATGAACAACAGGCTTTAATTTCATTTATGCAGCGCATGGTTCTTCTACTTGTATCAGAAAATGAAAACCTGGGTACTTATGATGAAGAAGCAATAATTAATCTTACAAAAAATTTCTGCACAAGCGGATATTACAATGAACTTGAGTACAAAGAAATTCCGGCAAACTATTTTAAAGATGAAGCCGAATTTTTATTCAAAATTTTTACAGAAAATTTTGATCGAAAAATAAATGAACAGGAGTCGCAATACAATCAGGGTATTGATGGATTTTTTAAAAATCATTTACCCGTTGACCGGTTTGAAAAAACAAATCCATTGGAAGAGGAACTGATTCAGGAAGCTCATAGTCTTGTTGATTACAACGACGGTAAATATTTTTTTGCCATCAGCGAAAAAAATTACATTTTACTTAATTGGCAGTCAGGGGGACCTTTGCATTTATTGGTAAAGCCATCCAGGCGAAATCCGAATAGTCTTCTTTTATCGAAAGATGCAGTTTATGATGCATTGAGGATAAAAAATGGTAATGAATAAAATACGAGTTGACCGGCAGTTAAAACCAGTTTTCCCCATTCCAAAAAACATTCATTTTCATATTGGCAGATTACCCTTGCACCCTTACCTTTGCCGCCTAAAATAACCCCTCTGTATATTATGGCAAACGTTGGCAAAATAAAACAAATCATTGGAGCCGTAGTGGACGTACAATTCAATGGCACTCTTCATGAAATTTTTAATTCATTAGAAATTAAAAGACAAAACGGCGATACGCTGGTTCTTGAAGTAGAACAACATCTCGGCGAAGACAGTGTTCGTTGTATAGCAATGGACGGAACCGAAGGCTTGCTGCGGGGTATGGAAGTGGTGGATACAGGCATTCCGATTGCCATGCCGATTGGCGAAGAAATTAATGGACGTTTATTTAATGTAACCGGAGATGCGATAGACGGTTTGCCACAGGTATCAAAAAAAGGTGGCCGTCCCATACATGCAAAACCACCGGCATTTGAAAATTTAAGTACGGCTGCTGAAATATTGCTTACCGGCATTAAAGTAATTGACCTGATCGAACCCTATGCAAAAGGTGGTAAGATTGGTTTGTTTGGTGGAGCAGGTGTGGGTAAAACAGTTTTGATTCAGGAGTTGATTAATAATATTGCAAAATCGTATTCAGGTTTATCCGTGTTTGCAGGTGTGGGTGAAAGAACCCGTGAAGGAAATGACCTGATGCGTGAAATGATAGAAGCAGGCATTATGAAATATGGCGATGCTTTCAAACATAGTATGGAAGAAGGTGGATGGGATTTAAGCAAAGTGAATATGGAGGATTTGAAAGATTCAAAAGCAACATTCGTATTTGGCCAGATGAATGAGCCACCGGGTGCCCGTGCAAGAGTTGCATTAAGTGGATTGACCGTTGCTGAATATTTCCGTGATGGTGATGGTACCGGAAAAGGAAAAGACATTTTATTTTTCGTAGATAATATATTCCGTTTTACACAAGCAGGCTCCGAAGTATCGGCGTTGTTAGGTCGAATGCCTTCTGCTGTGGGGTACCAACCAACACTTGCAACTGAAATGGGATTGATGCAGGAAAGAATTACTTCTACAAAAAATGGATCTATCACTTCTGTACAGGCTGTTTACGTACCTGCGGATGATTTGACTGACCCAGCTCCTGCAACAACCTTTGCTCACCTGGATGCCACTACGGTATTAAGTAGAAAAATTGCTGACTTAGGAATTTATCCGGCGGTGGATCCGTTGGATTCTACATCACGGATTCTTACACCGAAAATTGTGGGTGATGTGCATTATGATTGTGCAAACAGAGTGAAATTAATTTTACAGCGATATAAAGAACTCCAGGACATCATCGCCATTTTGGGTATGGATGAATTGAGTGATGATGATAAGATGACAGTATATCGTGCAAGAAAAGTACAACGTTTCCTTTCTCAGCCTTTCCATGTTGCTGAAGCATTTACCGGTTTGAAAGGTGTATTGGTTCCGATAGAAGAAACAATCCGTGGATTTAATATGATTATGGATGGCGAAGTGGATGAATATCCTGAAGCAGCATTTAATCTTGTAGGAAGTATTGATGATGCGATTGAGAAAGGTAAGAAATTGATGGCGGCTGCGAAATAAAAACCACCTGTCCCCCGAAGTGGGAACTTAGGTCGGGTCAATCAATTATTTATACAAAAAGTTCTTTATAGCAGTTAGTTGAATTATTGTGTTACCAGCATTTGTTTTTCATGGCATCTTCGTTGCGTCGCACTCTTCAACTTTCTGTTCATTATTCAACAACAAAAAAAATATAGTTCACTCGCTGCTTTTAGGGCTGTGAGTGGCAAGTCCCCCGCCGGGGGATTTAGGGGGCTGAATTATGAATCTAGAAATACTTACACCAGAGAAAAAAATCTTCAGCGATGAAGTATATGGCGTGCAAATGCCCGGTATCAGCGGAAGCTTTGAAGTGCTGGAAAAACATGCGCCATTAGTAAGTGCATTGAAACCCGGCCGTTTGAAAATATTAAAAGACAAACCCGCAGGGTCCGGTGGACAGAATCATACGATAAGTTTTGATATCCAGGGAGGCTTTACAGAAGTATTAAATAATAAAGTAACGGTATTGGTAGAAGGTGCAGTTGCTGTTCAATAAGAAATTATAAGAAAAACCTCATTTTCCGGATTTGTGAAAAAGATTAGTCCCCCGAATAATTCAGGGGACTTTTTTAGAACTAGTCAGTATAGACAATTTATTTTATATCAATACCCTTACTATCCACTTGCAATCTCAATTCACTTTCTTTCACCATTTTTATTTTAAATGCTGAATCTTTCAGCAGCCTTTGCACATCATCCAATTTGGCTATATAAATACTTCTGCCATGTGTACCCAATACAATTTCATTTTCCCGCTGATGAATAACAATATCATGTACCGGAACAGATTTTGGCAAACCTGAATTCCACATCATAAAACTGTTTCCTTTATCTATGCTGATGTATAATCCACCATCTGTACCAACATAAATGATACTATCATTTACCGGATCTTCTTTTACTACATTGATTGGTTCAGGTGGCAGGTCTTTTCCAATAGCTGTCCAACTGTTTCCATAATCTTCGCTGATATATAAATAAGGAGCAAAATTATCGAAACGGTAACCATTGAGTGAAGCATATACTCTTGCTTCTTTATGCTGCGATGCGGTGACACGGCTTACCCATAAGTTCTGAGTCGGCAATCTTAAGTCGGCAGTCGGTTTTATTTTTGATTTTTTCTTTACGACTGCTGCCGGTGATGGAATTGTTTGATTTAATTGCTGCCAACTGTACCCACCATCTTTTGTTATATGAATATTGCCATCATCAGTACCAACATAAACCAAACCAAACCGAAGGGAAGATTCACTGATAGTAGTTGCAGTACCATATGGAACATTGCCTTCTTTTTTCCCATTCGTTAAATCCGAACTCATCACTAATAATGTATCTGCCTTGTTTAGAGAACGATAAAAACGGTTAGCGCCAAAATATAAAACATCATTGCTGTGTTTGCTTAATAAGATAGGCGTTTGCCAATTGAAGCGTAAGGGTTTTTCTCCGAGTTCATGTTGTGGTGTTATTCTTTTCGTTCCTTCTCTTGTTATACGATTTGTTCTTGAATACGAACCAAATTGTGAGCCATAATACGTTGTTGTGTTATCTCTTGTATCTACCTGTACATACATACCATCACCACCGCCTATACTTTTTTCAATACCATCACTTTGTCCTAAACCTGAACCTGCAAAAGAATTCCGGGGAGTAGATGAAGGTAAATACCAAACACCATTATCCTGTAAGCCACCATATACATTATAAGGCCTTGCATTGTCGGTAGTGATTGCATAAAACTGACCAACGGGTGGTGTGTTTGCTTTAAACCAGTTGTCGCCATTATCATATGATAGATTTACGCCACCATCATTTCCATTAATAATATGTCCATCACGTTTTGGGTTTACCCAAAGTGCATGATGATCTGCATGGACACCGCTTTTGTCAATTGTTTTAAATTCTTTTCCCCCATCAGTTGATAATTGTGTGGTAAAGCCAATAATGAAAACTTTGTCAGGATTGTAATGTGATGTATAGATTTTTGCAAAGTAATACCCGTATGTATTAAAAATACCGATGGGTTTAATATGCGTTTTCTTCCAGGTTTTACCGGCATCATCACTTCTATAAACTTCACAACCATAAATGCCCGTATTTTGAAATCCATCATCACTGTCTAAATAATCATACAATGCAGTTGGTTGCACTTTATCATTTTTAATTAAATCTCTTACACCTGCTGCCGTATATTTTCTTGGAAAGAAATTTTTGCGAAGAAAAGTATCAATCATTTTGTCATCCAATGCGAGATATTGTTCTTTCGTAATTGTTTTAAAATCGGATTTTTTTAAATTGTTATCCGTCTTCTTTACTGTAGTATCCGGTTTCAGGTTATTATTGTCAACGATTGAATAAATGATATTCGGGTTTTTTTGATAAACACAAAGTCCGATTCTTCCTATTTTATCCCCAGTCATAAAACCGGAACCGGGTGCAGAAATTAATTGCCATGTATCGCCACCATCATTACTTTTATAAATGCCGCTTGTCTTACCACTCTCTTCAAATTTCCATGCACGTCTTACCCGGTACCACATGGCTGCATAAATTTCTTTCGGGTTGGAGGGGTTGATATCCATTTCCACACAACCGGTGTTATCATCCACATACAAAGTTTGTTTCCATGTTTTGCCACCATCGGTTGTTTTATAAACGCCACGGTCTTTATTAGCAGAATATAAATGACCTAATGCACCAACCCAAATTGTATTAGCATCCGTTGGATGCAATAAAATTTTTCCAATATGATGTGATTCAGGCAGACCCATATATTCCCATTTCTTTCCATTGTTGCTACTTTTATAAACACCAATTCCAGAATACGAAGACCGGCTGCTGTTTACCTCACCGGTACCAATCCAGATAGTTCTATTGCCTGCCCAATTAACTGCAATATCACCGATGGTTAATACATCTTCGCTGTCAAAGATGGAGATAAAGGATTGTCCATTGTTTGTTGTTTGCCAAAGCCCCCCGCTTGCATAGGCTACATAAAATTCTGTGGGATCTTCGGGGTTTGCTTCTAAATCCACTACACGGCCACTCATAACAGTTGGCCCTATGTTGCGAAATTTAATTCCGTTTACTAAAGATTTATTTTCAAGTGCTTTACGTTGCTGTAAACCTTTCATTCTTTCTTCGGCGGGGGTGGGGTTTACTTGTGCAATGGTTGTTAAACTTAGAACAAGCACTACTGTAAGACAGGAAATTTGTTTTAAATTTGAAAACATAAACAGAAAGTTTTGGCGTTTATTAAATGATGGGTTAAAGTTTGCTGAATAAAGTTCTGAACGATGAATGGAGCGTCGCAACGAAAGCTTAATCAGGGAACTTCAGCCTGCTTCCATTTAAAATTTCGGCAGGTAAACCAGTAACAAAAAAGATCTTCGGATTCAAACATACTAAACTATGCGGATTGTTTTTATACTTCTTATTTTAATTTCCACAAATGGTTATGGCCAGTGGAAAGATTATTTCATTGGCGTACGGGGCGATACGCTGAACCGAGTGGATATGCAGGGCCGCAAGCAAGGACCCTGGGTAATAACGGTTCCTGATTTGCGTGGCGAACGGGGCTATGAAGAAGAAGGTTATTTTGAAAACGATAAAAAAACGGGAACCTGGAAACAGTATAGTTTGATGGGGGATAAAATGGCAGTGGAAAATTATCGCTGGGGAAATAAAGATGGCCGCAATCAATATTATTCTTTGACGGGGGCGATTGTACGTGAAGAAAGTTGGAAAGCAGTGAACCCCGAAAATCCCTGGGATACTGTGGATGTTACGGACCCGGATGACCCAACAAGAGTTTTAAGATCTGTAAGGGTAAAACTGGAAGGTTATTCATTGAAACATGGTTTGTGGACTTACTTTGACCCGCTATATGGTACAATAACAAAAGAAGAAAAATATTTTTTGGATAAACCCGGTGATGGAAGAGTAAATGGAGATTTACAACCACTTGAAGTAAGCACGGGTTATAAAGTATCTGTTGATTCGGTTGGAAATAAGGCTACCAAAAAAACGGCTGAAATGCTTGAGTATGAAAAAAAGAATGCAGGGAAAAAAAGCATTAAAGTAAGAGATGGCAAGACGGGGTATTGATTGGGTAATTAGTTGATTGGGCTTATATATTAAATGGTTCTTACTTACTATCAAAATAATTTCTAAAAAACAATAACTGGTATTTAATTGCATTTGTCCAATAATTCCAGTCATGCATACCGGGACGTTTAATATAATCATGTTTTATTTTCAACTTCAGCATTTTTTCATGTAAGGCTTTGTTTACTGCATAAAAAAAATCTTCGGTACCGCAATCAATTATAATTTTTGAAGAATTGTTTCGAAAATTTTCAATGACATTTATTACTGAATAAATTTTCCAGTTTTCTGCATTCGCAATTGTATCACCTAATTTTTTTGCAAGCTGCCAATTATTAGGAAAGGGTCTTAAATCAACACCACCACTCATACTTCCAAATGCACCAAATATATCAGGATGCCGGAAGCCAAGAAATAACCCACCGTGCCCACCCATGCTTAACCCTGTAATGGCTCTTCCTTTTTTATTAGAAACAGTTCTATACAATTTATCAATTGCTTCAGGCACTTCTTTGCTTATATACGTTTCATATTTCAATGTACTGTCAACCGGGCTGTTTATATACCAACTGCTGAAATCTCCGTCGGGGCAAACAATTAGCAGTTGAAATACATCTGCATGTTTTTTTAATTCCGGTACTTGTTGAATCCAGTTGGCGTAATTGCCACTGTAGCCGTGTAATAAATAAATAACCGGAAAATTAATTTTCTTCTGCTTCTTATAGCTATCAGGTTTTATTACCACACATTTTATATCCTTATTCATTGTACTACTTCGTACAAGAATTGTATCTACCGTGCCTGCGTTTGATTGCATCAATGAAAAAAATGCAATACTAAAAATGGTAATAAATTTCATACTTGAAAGATATTAAAAAGAAAAGCATCCCGCAATCAGGGGATGCTTTTCTTTTATTTATAATAGGATTGAAAAACTAAA
>JANOFP010000262.1:0-2911 GCA_031413675.1 Bacteroidota bacterium | reverse complement strand
CGGTAATAATTCTTTTACATGTTTGGTTAAAGTATGTAATGAAATAGTTGCTGTTTCATGATGACAGGCACGGTTCAGATACGACCCGTAATATTCAAAATGTTCATTGAGCTGAAAGGCTGTTTTGCCTGAAGTGCCATTGCGCAATAAAAAATTTGCCGATGCTGCAACCAGGTTTTTTTCTTCATAACAATTACCCGCATTATACACCCATTCCAAACTCAGCACTTCTTCAGCACCTGCATTTACAGCATATACTTCCACTCCATTTTTTAAAACAAATTTTTCGTATGGCTTTAATGAAAGTTTAAAATCTACAGCATCTACTATTGGAGGGGCATCTTTTCTGTTTATCACGTTTTATTATTTATTAGCCTTGAAGCGGTTTTTACTTTTTGTATCTTGATATTTGCTTTTTGTATTTTTCTTTCCTACATACCATATTCACTCAAAAACTTTATCCGCATAATTTTTAATTGCTCCCAGGTAAAATTATGTTCTGCCATTTCATCCTGTGCCACCTGAAGCGATGATGTTTCGCAATGTTTGAAATATTCCATTATTTCTTCCTGGTCATATTCGTCCAGCATTTGTTCAATAGCATAATTCAGATTGAGTTTGGTACCACTGGCGGCAATTGTTTCCATTTCCTCCAGCAATTCGTCCACTTTCATGTCTTTATTCTTGGCAATATTTTCCAACGGCATTTTCTTATCAATCTGTTGAATGATAAAAACTTTCAAACCGCTTTTATTCATTACACTTTTCATTACAAAATCATCGGGTCGTTCAATATTGTTTTCTTCTACATATTGAGCAATGATATCCACAAAGGGTTTGCCATAGCGCAGCGCTTTTCCTTTACTTACACCCTGGCATTTTTCCAGCTCAGTAATATTTCTGGGATAAAGAGTTGCCATATCCTGCAAAGAGTTTTCTAGAAAAATAACAAACGGCGGCAGGTTTTTTTTCTTTGATTCTTTTTGACGTAGCTCCATCAGCATTTTAAAAAGTTGATCATCTAGTGCAGCTCCGGCGGATACTTCAGCAGGCTCTTCATCATCAGCATTTGCCTCTTCGTACAAAAAGTTTAAAACTACTTTGAATGATTTTGGCTTTTTCAAAAAATCCTCGCCACGTTTTGTAAATTTCAATACACCATATTGTTCAATATCTTTTATCAGCATTCCTTCGAGTAGCAATTGCCGGATTAATGAGTTCCAGAAATGGGGTGTTTGTTCATTGCCACAGGCAAATTCTTTGAGCACATCATGCCGGTACATTTGTATTTGTGGAGTGAGTTTGCCAATTACAATATTCACGACATAGTCAGTTGCAAATCGCTCATCCAATGCTTTAATTGCTTTTAACATCAACACTACCTGATCTTTTGCTTCTATTTTTTCTTTCGGGTGTTTACAGTTATCACAATACCCGCAATTTTCTTTTGTATATTCTTCACCAAAATAGCGCAATAAGATTTTTCTGCGGCATACACCGCTTTCTGCAAAGGATACGGTTTCGTTTATTAATTGAGTAACCACTTCACGTTCGCTGAGTGGTTTGTCCCGCATCAGATGCTCCAGTTTGTGCACGTCTTTATGCGAGTAGTGAAGTATGCATTTGCCTTCCAACCCATCTCGTCCGGCACGTCCGGTTTCCTGATAATAATTTTCAATTGACTTTGGGATATTATAATGTATCACAAACCGGATATCGGGTTTGTCTATTCCCATTCCAAAGGCGATAGTAGCACAAATCACCTGTACGTCTTCATTTAAAAATTGATCCTGCTTTTCTGTTCTTAGTTTTCCTTCAAATCCTGCGTGATAAGCAACGGCCTTAATTCCATTCGCCATTAAAATTCCAGCAAGGTCTTCTGTTGTTTTTCGGTTGAGTGCATAAATAATCCCGCTTTTAGTACCCATACTTTTTATAAAGCGTACAATGTTCTCATCGGTTTGTGCTTTTTTTATTTTCGGTAAAATTTCATAATAAAGATTGGAGCGGTTGAAAGAGGAAATAAAAATATTGGGATTTTGTAAATCCAGATTTTTTACAATATCTGTTTGCACTTTGGGTGTGGCTGTTGCCGTTAATGCAATTACCGGAATTTCGGGGTTTATCTGAATCATCATTTCCCGGAGCCTTCTGTATTCCGGACGAAAATCATGACCCCACTCAGAAATACAATGCGCTTCATCCACAGCGAAGAATGAAATTTTAAGATCTGAAAAAAACACAAGATTATCTGCTTTGGTAAGTGTTTCGGGTGCTACATACAATAATTTGGTATTGCCATTTAGCAAATCATCATGTACTTCCTTTATTTCTTTTTTGGTAAGTGTGGAGTTTAGAAAATGCGCCACATTGTCTTTGCTGCTGTAACTGCGTACCAGGTCCACCTGGTTTTTCATCAATGCAATTAAGGGAGATACAATAATTGCCACACCTTCACAAATCATAGCGGGTAGCTGATAACATAAGCTTTTGCCGCCACCGGTAGGCATTATTACAAATGTATCGTGCCCGGCAAGTAATGACTCGATTACTTTTTCCTGTGTGCCGATAAATTTATTAAAACCAAAATATTCCTGCAATGCTTTATGCAGGTGCATGGACTTCCGCGGCGACCCGGCGTCGGCGTTGCTCGAGGTGCTCGATCCCGAGCAGAACCATACCTTCGTCGATCACTATGTCGAGGTCGAGTACGACCTGTCGGATGTCATGTTTGTCGCCACGGCCAACACGCTCAATATTCCCGCGCCTTTGCTGGATCGGATGGAAATCATCCGCCTGTCCGGCTACACGGAAGACGAGAAAGTGCACATTTCGCGGCAGTACCTGCTGCCAAAGCAAATGAAGGCCAACGGCGTGAAGGATACCGAGCTCACCGTGACCGAGACTGCCC
>JANOFP010000261.1:0-2073 GCA_031413675.1 Bacteroidota bacterium | reverse complement strand
CGACACTGCGGTGCAGTTCTTCCAGGCTCAGAGTGCGGGCCAGTTCGAGTCGCCTGTAGCGGCGTTGGAATTGGTCCATAGCGAAGCCTGAAAACTCGTCGATGGTGAGTCCGAACGGCACGGAGTCGTAGGCCGCGAAGGCCTCATCGATGACCCCCAGCGCCAGCGGCAGGAGTTCGTTCATCCGTTCCTCGACCGCCTCCCAAACCGGCTCGCCGTGCTCGGCGATCAGTCGCGACAGAAGTTAGACCCCGTAGGCAATGTGGCGTGACTCGTCGCGCTGCAGTAGGCCTACGGCGTGCTGCATTCCCGGCATGATGCCGAGGCGGCTCAGCGTGCGGTGGTAGCCGTGATAGCCCGCCTCGGCCAGCACGCCCTCGACGACCATGTTGTAGGTCAACTTCTGCTTTCGATGGCGAATTTCAGAAAAACAGTACACGGAGTGAGTTTTTGAAACTTATCAGTAACGATTTACATTAAGCATTATATTTGCACTTCGATTCAGGTTTGATTACTTCTTAAATCAAACCTTTTTTATTTTCAAAAAGTGAAACCATTTTTTGAAAAGGGGTGGGATCACCTTCGTTTTTAAATTGGGAACTTCGGTGACCAGGGAGTAAATATATTTTTTATGAAACATGCATTTGTATTTCCGGGTCAGGGGTCACAGTTTCCGGGTATGGCTAAAGATCATTATGATAATAGTGTTTTTGCAAAAAAACTTATTGAGCAGGCAAATGAAATTCTTGGATTTCGTATTTCCGATATTATGTTTAGCGGCAGCGAAGAAGATTTAAAACAAACCCGGGTAACCCAGCCTGCCATTTTTCTTCATTCAATTATTGCATATAAAACGATTGAGAGTGCAAAACCTGATATGGTAGCCGGTCATTCGCTTGGCGAATTTTCTGCGTTAGTTGCAAATGGCACATTAAGTTTTAATGATGCTTTACAATTGGTATCCGTTCGGGCAAGTGCAATGCAAAAAGCCTGCGAAATAAATCCATCAACAATGGCAGCGGTTTTAAATCTTGCCGATGATAAAGTGGAAGCTATTTGTACTGAGATACAAAAAGAAACAGGAGAGATTGTTGTACCGGCAAATTATAATTGTCCCGGGCAATTAGTTATCAGCGGCAGTAAAACAGGAATTGAGATTGCTTGTGAACGTATGAAAGCAGCTGGTGCTAAAAGAGCATTGGTATTACCGGTTGGTGGCGCCTTTCATTCGCCATTCATGTTGCCGGCAAAAGAAGAATTACAGGCAGCCATTGAAGCAACAAAATTTCATAATCCCACCTGTGCTATCTATCAAAACGTAGTGGCAAAAGCAGTAATGGATAAAGAAGAAATAAAACAAAATCTTATCGATCAACTTACGGGTGCCGTAAGATGGACACAAAGTGTACAATCCATGATTGCAGATGGAGCTTCTAAATTTACTGAGGCGGGTCCGGGAAAAGTATTGCAGGGTCTTGTTTTAAAGATTAATAAAACGATGGAAGTAAACGGTGTGAGTTAAATTTCTATGTTGCAGTTCGTCCATTCTCCATCAAATTTTGTATTATATTTTTTATAAAAATTAATTGCAGGTTCGTTCCATTCCAATACTTGCCACATGATGCCACTGAATTTTTTTTGTTTGGCTTCTTCAATTAAACGATCCATCAAAAGTTTACCGATTCCTTTTCCTCTGGCTTCCTGGGTAACAATAATATCTTCCAGGTACATTCGTTGTCCTTTCCACGTTGAATAACGGATATAGTATAATGCAAATCCTAAGACCTCACCCTCCAACTCCCTCTCCAAAGGAGAGGGAGAGTTAGACTCCGATTTGAGTGAGGTTGCTACAAAACTCCACCACACCGGATTTTTTCCAAAACCACTTTCAATAAAATGTTCTAAGGTTACAGTTACTTCATCAGGTGCTTTTTCATAAACGGCCAATTCAGTAATCAGTTCCAGTAATCTTGGACAATCATCTTTTACTGCACGGCGAATTGTAATACTCATTAAATTTTTTATTAAAATATATTTAATAAAGACTTTTTCTAAGTCCCCCTTCGGGGGATT
>JANOFP010000260.1:0-1864 GCA_031413675.1 Bacteroidota bacterium | reverse complement strand
AAATAATAGAAATGGATCGTATGCGCAAACTCATTGCCGATCATATGGTGAGGAGCAAGCAGACCAGTCCGCATGTAACAAGTTTTACAGAAGCGGATGTAACCAACCTGGTACAGTGGCGTGATAGAGTGAAAAAGGATTTTGAAAAACGCGAAGGAACTAAAATCACTTTTACACCCTTGTTTATTGAAGCAATTGTGAGATGTATTAAAAAATTTCCGCTAATCAATTGTTCGCTTGATGGTAATAATATTATTATCAAGAAGGATATTAATATCGGAATGGCTACGGCTTTACCCAGTGGAAATTTGATAGTGCCTGTTATTAAAAATGCAGACCAATTGAATTTGGTAGGTTTAGCAAAACAAGTAAATGCTTTAGCTGATAATGCACGAACCGGAAAACTTCGGGCTGATGATACGAGTGGCGGAACTTTTACTTTAACCAATGTTGGTACTTTTGGAAGTTTAATGGGGACTCCAATTATTAATCAACCTCAAGTGGCGATAATGGCAGTTGGTGCTATTAAAAAACGTCCGGTTGTAATTGAAACTCCTGCAGGTGATAGTATTGCAATAAGACAAATGATGTACCTGAGCATGAGTTATGATCATCGCATTGTAGATGGAAGCCTGGGTGCAACTTTTTTGACTGCAGTGGCTAAAGAACTGGAAAATTTTAATGGAGAAAGGGAATATTAATCACTGAATTTTTTACTTTAAAAGATTTCGTTTATAAGTCCCGTGTATACGCCGGGACTTATTCATTTATACAAATCGAATTCTGTATGATTTTTAGTTAATAAATTTATTCTTTTAAAAAAAAATAGTTATGACTATTAGTTGGGATGATTTTGAAAAAGTGGATATGCGGGCAGGAACAATAATTGAAGTAAATGATTTTCCTAAAGCAAGAAAGCCGGCTTATCGCTTGAAAATTGATTTTGGTGAGGCCGGGATTAAAAATTCTTCAGCTCAGATAACGAATTATTACCCGAAAGAAAGCCTGTTAAACCGAAAAGTAATTGCGGTAGTAAATTTTCCACCAAAGCAGATAGCGGATTTTATAAGTGAATGCCTTGTGTTGGGTGTGTATGATGAAAACAAAAATGTAATTTTATTGGAACCTGAACGAACAGTTACAAACGGAATGAAAGTTGGTTAAATTAAAATAAGAATGGAGCCCGTTTCTACATATTACCACTCTCCTATCGGAATCCTTAAAATATCCGGGACGGATGAATACATTTCTGAAGTTTCTTTTCATGATAAAACGGAAATGCAACGAGGCAGAAAGAAAAACCTTCCCCCGCTTATTATACATTGTCTTGAGCAACTGATTCAATACTTTAATGGGGAATTGAGAAAATTTGATCTGCCACTTCATCAGGAAGGCACAAAATTTCAACAGGGAGTTTGGAATTATTTACTTACGATTCCGTATGGTAAAACAATAAGTTATCTTGACCTGGCAAGATTGACCGGCGATAAAAATGCAACAAGAGCTGTAGCTAATGCAAATGGGAAAAATGATATTGCGATTATTGTACCTTGCCATCGTGTGATTGGAAGTAATCGTGAATTGACAGGATATGCAGGCGGATTATGGAGAAAGAAATGGTTGCTTGAATTGGAAGCAAAACATACGTATGGAATTCAGACTTTATTTTAGATTTATAAAGCCGAACCATCAAATTGCAGCGGCAATAAATAGTTTGCTTCTTTAATAATAAAAATTTTACCAGACTTTCCGCTTAATATTAAACGAATCGAATGACCCGTGTTCACTTCATATTGCAATAAAGCCTGGCGGCACATTCCACAAGGACTGATAGGCTCATTACTTTTTTTCCCTTTGTTTTTTT
>JANOFP010000259.1:0-4082 GCA_031413675.1 Bacteroidota bacterium | reverse complement strand
CGGATTTTTTTTACCAACTGAACCAATAACTCAAGGCTACGGCTGCTGCTGTCAATCGAAAATACCAGGGCATCCTGTTTTTTGACAGCTTTTGTTTTATCTTTTTTTCTAAACCCGAATTTTGCCATGGCTAATGATTCCAAAAATAGACATTAAACGGCTTGCAATTGTTGCTTGATATATTAAGAATCTATAAATAAATTTCTTATTTTTGAAATTCCTTTTACAACTATGGGAATTACACGAAATCATACGCAATTTCAAAACCAGGAAGAGACTGACTTACTAACATCAGTTGAAGAAACCTGTAACCTTATTGTCTGGAATGACGAGGTAAACACATTTGAGTGGGTTATAGAAACACTCATTGAAGTTTGCGGTCATAGTTTTGAACAAGCCGAGCAATGCTCCCTCTTTATCCATTTCAAAGGTAAATATGCTGTAAAAAAAGGCAGTTACGATGATTTGAAACCGCAATGCGATGCTATTACTGAAAGAGGGATTAATGCTACGATTGAAGTAATGGTTTAGTAAAATCTCAAGAAACAAATTCCTGCAAACAAATTCTAAGAGACAAAAATCAAGAACCAAACTTTATGATTTAAAAAAAATCAGAAATGCTTCGTTGAAAAAATTATTGGAAATTAATTTGATCATTTTTTTTGGAAATTGCTTTTTGTATTTTGTAATTTTCCGAATGCCATTATTTGCTTTAAATAAAGAACTCTACTTTCCTCCAGTGCATTTATCAGAACCCGACGGCTTACTTGCCATGGGTGACGATTTATCTACAGAAAGGCTGTTGCTTGCCTATCGTTCCGGAATTTTTCCCTGGTATGAAGGGGAGCATATTTTGTGGTGGTGCCCCGATCCACGGTTTGTTTTATTTCCAAATGATATGAAAGTGAGTAAAAGCATGGAAAAACTTTTTGCCAAAAACAGTTTTGAGTTTACGATTAATAAATCATTTAATGACGTGATACATCATTGCAAAAAGGTAACACGTAAAGAACAAGATGGCACATGGATAACTGATGAAATAGAAAAAGCATATTGCAAACTGCATGAATTGGGTCATGCCCATAGTGCGGAAACATGGAAAGATGGAAAATTAGTTGGAGGCGTTTATGGAATAAGAATGGGAAAAGTATTTTTTGGCGAAAGCATGTTCAGTAAAGAAAGCAATGCAAGCAAGTTTGCTTTTATAAAATATGTACAGCAGTTAAAAAAAGAAGGAGTTGAGTTAATAGATTGCCAGGTTTATACTGAACATCTGGAAAGTTTGGGGGCTGTGATGATAGAAAGAAAAGAGTTTATTAGCCTGCTTCAATCCTTTATTATTAAGTGTTAAAGATTTTTTTATTATCGACAACAGAAACAACAGGATTTTTAAAACACTCAATAACCAATCTTCAGTTACTTGCTGAATTGAGATGTTTCCATTTTGCATTTTCAATCACAAATCTTCAATCTTAAATATTAAATCTAAAACCTTGATCCCAGATAATGCGGTAGCATAGCCCGCCAGGTAGGCCAGTCATGCGTCCAGTCTTCGCCCCAGATATCGAGTTCATAGTTAATACCCTTATCATACAATTGTTTTGCAAATCGGCCACTGGCACCCGGGTCTTCATATGAGCCACTGCCGGTGAGGATATGAATATTATTGCTTCTTCTTATTAATTCAAGTGTGTTATGGTCAGTTAAGTTTGGAATATAATGTGACGGGCTGTTGAAATAAACATCATCATCAAAATGGCCCTTGGTGTATTCGGTTAAATCATATACACCACTCATTGCTATCACACCATTTATGATATCAGGTCTTTTTAAAAAAAGGTTCATACTGTGCAATGCCCCGAAGGATGCGCCGCAAGTAATAACCGGGGTTTCCTGGCTGGTGCTGTTGCGGATAAAAGGAACTACTTCATTATAAATATAATTGTTCCAGTGCTGATGCCGGATTGATTTATCACGGGGGTTCATTTCATTATTCATCCAGCTATCATTGTTGATACTGTCGATAGAAAACACCTTTACTTTTCCGCTATTGATAACCGGAGCAAGATGATCCATCATTTGAAAACGTTCATATTCCAGGTAATCGGCAGCAGCTGTAGGCACCAGCAATAATGCTAATCCAAAATCCCCATACGTGGCTATCGGCATTTCTTTATTTAAGGATGGGCTGTACCAGGATGTGAGTTCTCTTTTCATACAATTAATTTGAGCAACGAATATAATTGTTTTAAACTTTATCCCGGTTTCTCCATCTGCTCAAAAGCCGGTAAATTTGCGTCCGGTAAAGGATTTTTTTTGAACCCGGCTGAATTGCATCCTTCACCGTTCCTTCCCGTACGTACGGGACTCTTGTACTTTCTGTTCACTATTCAGCATTTTCAACACAGAGTACAGGAGTTAAAGAGTAACAAGGAGATTCGCAGTATAATACTCATTCATTGGCATCTGTATTTAAATTGTTCAGTAATTTTCTGAACGTACAAGAGTGCGACGCAACAAAAGCCCGATAGTAGTAATAAAGCCAGGTACATAAAAAATAATTGCTCATTAATGGAACTCTCAAAAAATTTTGAACACAGTGCTGCCGAACAGAAATGGTATAAGCATTGGAATGATAAAAAATATTTCAACAGTGTACCCGATGAAAGAGAACCTTACACCGTTGTTATTCCCCCGCCGAATGTAACGGGTGTACTGCACATGGGACATTGTTTGAATAATACCATCCAGGATATTTTAGTGCGCCGTGCAAGAATGATGGGTAAAAATGCCTGTTGGGTGCCGGGTACCGATCATGCATCAATTGCCACAGAAGCAAAAGTTGTTCAGATGCTGCGTGAAAAAGGAATTCAGAAAGCAAGTTTGAGCCGTGAAGATTTTTTAAAATATGCCTGGGAATGGAAAGATAAATATGGTGGCATCATACTGGAGCAGTTGAAAAAAATGGGATGTAGTTTGGATTGGAACCGCACTGCCTTTACCATGGATGATGATTATTATAAAAGTGTGATTCATGTTTTTGTTGATTTGTATAATAAAGGTTTTATCTACCGTGGCAAGCGAATGATAAACTGGGATGTAAAAGCAAAGACAACATTGAGTGATGAAGAGGTAATAAGAAAAGAGACGAAGCAGAAGCTGTATTATTTACGTTATCAATTAAGTGATGAAATAGGAAATGCTGTTCCTAACACTCCGCCAACTGGCGGAGATGGGGGCATTATTATCGCAACCGTTCGCCCCGAAACCATCATGGGTGATACAGCCATTTGTGTGCATCCCAAAGATGAACGCTATAAACATCTTCATGGAAAATTTGCATTTGTCCCTTTAATCAACCGCCGCATTCCGATAATTACGGATGATTACGTGACGATGGATTTTGGAACCGGAGCATTGAAAGTAACACCGGCACATGATGTAAACGATTACCAGCTTGGTGAAAAACATAAGCTGGAAGTAATAGATATTTTTAATGATGATGGTACACTGAATGATGCTGCACAAATTTTTGTTGGTGAAGATCGGTTTGCTGCAAGAAAAAAAATAGTAACCGAATTAGAATCGAAAGAATTTATTGTAAAAATTGAAGACTACACAAGTGAAGTGGGGTATAGTGAAAGAACTGATACTGCAGTAGAACCAAGACTAAGTTTGCAATGGTGGGTGGATATGAAAAAAATAAGTGGGCCTGCTTTACAAGTTGTGATGAATGATGAAATAAAATTTTATCCTGCCAAGTTTAAAAATTTATATCGCCATTGGATGGAAAATATTAAAGACTGGTGTATATCCAGGCAGCTTTGGTGGGGACACCGGATACCGGCATGGTATGATACTGAAGGAAAGTTTGTAGTTGCGAATACTGAACAGGAAGCAAAAGAAAAATACGCATTGAACAATCAAGGCAATCTGCAATCTCAAATCGCCAATCTGCAATTGAAACAGGATGAAGGTTGTTTAGATACCTGGTTTTCTGCCTGGCTTTGGCCGTTTGAGGTTTTTAAAGGTTATAGTAACCCCGGTAATTCAGAAGTGAAATATTATTATCCAACGAATAC
>JANOFP010000258.1:0-22616 GCA_031413675.1 Bacteroidota bacterium | reverse complement strand
GAATTGCCTTCCATAGCAGCACAAGGTTCATTGCAAGCGGATGGAGGTGGTCTTTGTTTGCCTAAAACAGTAAATGGAATTTATGTAGCCACAACAGCTTTGGTAGCAGCTTCCAATACAATTTCTGTAGACGTAAATGTTGCAGCAGCCGGTTCTTACACTATTTTTTCTGATACAATTAATGGATACTATTTCCGTGGGGTTGGAAATTTTACAAGTGCAGGAAATGTAACTGTGAGTTTAAAGGGATATGGTACTCCATTAATTCAAGGTACAAATATTTTTACTGTATTTTTTGATAGCACACAATGTGATGTTGCAGTACAAGTGCTACCGGCAGGTGCTGGCGGCCCAGCTACTTTTACACTGGCTGGTGCTGGTGCGGGATGTACAGCTCCAGCTATTAGCGGTGATTATATAATTGGAACTCCATTAACATCTGCAAATACAGTTACACTTACGGTAAACGTGACTGCAATTGGTGTATATAATATTACAACCACAACAATTCAAGGAATGACATTTTCTGGAACGGGTTCATTAACAGCAACAGGAGCTCAAACAATTCAATTGAATGGAACAGGTACTCCAATTGCACCTGCCGGAGCAATCTCATTTCCGGTAACGGCTGGTGCTACCACTTGCAACTTTACCATCAATCTGCTTACTACGCTTCCGCCAGTTGACTATTTTCCAAGAACTGCAAACAGTAATTGGAGTTATGAAATAAATGATAACTCACTTGATTCAGCATTGATAGTTGTCATTACTCCAACGCTAACAGTAGGTGGCAATGTTTATAATATTTTTGGAATTTCTTTAGCGGTGCCAACATTTGATTCTGCAGGGTATTATAGAAAAAGTGGTGGAGATTATTATCGCTATACAAATCTTGCCGACTATATCGGTTTTGATAATGATTGGTTTGCTGAGTTTGTATTTTTAAAGGATAATGTACCTTCAGGAACAAGTTGGACATCTCCCTCATTTACCGGATTGGAAGGTGGTATCTCAAAAACTTACAGAATAAGGAATACGATACTCCAAAAAGATATTACAAAATCTGTTACTACTTCATTAGGCGTTATTAATTACGCTAATACAATTGCAGTGGAAGAAAAGTATGAAGAGCTCGTTGCTGGTGCCTGGGTCCCTTTAACATTATGGGGCAAATACATTGACTATTATTCCCGAGGCATTGGTTGGGTACTTGAAGAAAGTTTTGACGGAACAGGCACAATCGATTTTAAATTGGAAATGAGGCGGAACCTGGTATTTTAAAAAATAAATCTTATTTATAAAATATAAGAAGAAGCCCCGCAAATTTTGCAGGGCTTCTTTTATTAATGTTTTCTTCTGGCCTGAAATAACATTACTCATCTTCATCTTCATAAAAAATATCTTCGCTTGGAATATTATAGTGTTTCTGCCAGGCCTGAACCGTTTCATCAGTCAGGCATTCTATAATATCAAACAGTGTTTCTTTTTTTAGTTTCCAGCTTGTTTCTGCCGGATTATCAAAATGCTGAATATATAAACAATGGTCGCTTTCTACAGCTACCTGTATCATTTTTACAGATGATTCTTCTTTTTCTTTTACCAGATAATAACAGCCGGTTTCTAATAATTCATACGTGTACATAAGACCTCCGCTTTTAAGCTTTCAATAAATTAAGCGAATTAGTAATGGTAGTAACAGAATCTGGCGGGTACATTTCAATTATTCTGAAAGATGGAGCCGGATTCTTTTTTCAAATTTCTAGAATTAGATGGACATTTTCTCTTTATTGTCCGAATTAATTTTTGGGTACAAACCAGAAACAAGATTTAGTTGACATTTTAAAGGAAATTAATATTATTTTATTGTTGATTTTCAATTACATGCCATATGTGTCGTCAAAATAATTTTTGAATTTTAAAAACTCATATTTTGGTAATCTTCAACTCAACCCGGCGGTTTTTAGCCCTGTTAGTTTCTGTAGTATTTGGTGCTATTGGCTCATCGGCCCCCAAACCTTTAATGGTAATTCTGCCTTCATCAATCCCTTTTTCCATCAAATATTTTTTGCAGGTACTTACTCTTTTCAATGATAAGTCTCTGTTTAATTGTGCCGAACCTTCCGACGAAGTGTGACCAGTTAATTGAATTTCTAATTTTAAATTCTCTTTAAACAAGATTACCAATTTATCCAACTCAATTTTGCCGGTTACTATTAAGTTGGCACTTCCTTTTACAAACTGAACAGTTTTCATTATCAGTTTATCGCCTTCCTGTAAATTTTTATTATTGAACGAGACCTTACCGGATTTATTCAATTCAAGCAGGACATCAGTTGTTGTTTCATTTGCGATCACATCAGCTTGTTTTGCATCAGATGAATAACCAACCGCAAATCCATTTACAATTGTCAAACCTGCCGGAATTCCTTTTAATTCAAATTCACCATCAGTATTTGTTTTGGCAGAACCATAATCTTTTACATCGGCAACAGCATTCTTTATAGGGGTTTTGGAAATAGCATCAATTATTTTCCCTTTAATAGTTCCTTTGTATAATATGTCTTTTGGGTTTATCAACAATTTTACAAAATCAATTGCATAACCATCTCCAATCCCGGTTTCTATATCATCAATAAAAACTGAAAGTGTATCGCCTTTTAGCAACTGTAATTGTTCTGCAGAAAATTTAAGGGTTATCATTTTACCAACGGGGCCTGCCTGCTGTAATTTATTCAGCATTTTTTCAGCTTCTATAAATCGTTGTCCATTTAAACGAAATTGAAATTTTGAATCAAAATCATCTGACTGGAAATCGTCAACGAATAATTGAAGAGATGCAGAAGTAATGGTAATACCCTTTATTTCATTCAATATAAAAGTTATTGGTTTTGGAAAATTGGCTGGTCGTTCTGTACTTCCTGCATATCCATCATGTGGGCTTTCACTTTCGTATCTATAACTGGATGGAATAAAAACCCGGTCAGTGCCTCCAGCTTCATCACCATTCATTTCCCAGGGGTAGTTATGTGGTTCAGTTGATTTTCCTGAGAATGGGATAAACCCTTCTGTCCAGCCAAAACCAAGATTATCTATATCGCCAACCCGAATCATTGCATCCGCTTCTTTGGTGTTTTTTAAAACGATGAATTGTTTACTCCAATCGCCATCGGTAGCTGTGATTTGTGAATAACAGTTAGTGAAGAACAAGAGCAGGTAAATGAGTAAAGAAAATTTAGTTTTCATAATTATTTTTTATTCACAATAGTTAATAACTATCGGCGGAGGTGCCCGTCTCTGTTTTGTTATATTTGCTTGCTTTGCTAAAAATACAATTTCACATAAATACAACAAAGTTTAAAGTAGCAGAATACGTTGGTTTTACAATAATTGACATGTATGATTTGTGGTTGTCGATTTGCAAACAGGATAGTGAAAAGAATGTCACAATAAAAAAATTACCTGCCATTCAGCACGCAGGCCTGGGAAACTTAGCTGCATATAAAACTTGTACTATTAAAAATACTTTTGGTAAGCTGAAAGAAAACTATGGCAAAAGAAAAAGAACCAACAAACCTTTTTGAGTACAACGAGGATTCCATTGTTACTCTCGATTGGCAGGAGCATATCCGCATTCGTCCCGGTATGTATATTGGTAAATTGGGTGATGGCTCATCACCCGACGATGGTATTTATGTATTGGCAAAAGAAGTGATGGACAATTGCATTGATGAATATACTATGGGTTTTGGAAAAACAATTGAAATGGCGGTGGATAATAAATCGGTTACGATTCGGGATTACGGCCGCGGTATTCCATTGGGAAAAGTAGTAGATGTAGTAAGCAAAATAAATACCGGCGCTAAGTATGATAGTAAAGTGTTTCAAAAATCGGTGGGTTTAAATGGAGTGGGTACAAAAGCAGTTAATGCATTGAGTTATTATTTTAAAGTATCTGCTTTTCGGGAAGGGAAAGAAAAATCTGCCGAGTTTGAACGGGGTGTTTTGAAAAAAGAACATAAAGAAACAAAGAGTACCGAAGATAATGGTACGTTGGTTACGTTTACTCCCGACGAAATGATTTTTAAAAACTATAAATACCATCCTGAGTTTTTAGAAAATCAAATCTGGAATTACTGTTACCTGAATGCAGGATTGAAAATAAATTTCAACGGAAAAACTTTTGTTAGTAAAAATGGTTTGTTGGATTTATTGCAACGTAAAACCAATGAAGACGAAATTCGTTATCCCATCATTCATCTTAGCGGCGAAGATATTGATGTTGCGATTACGCATAATAATGATTATGGTGAAGACATTTATAGTTTTGTAAACGGGCAACATACCACACAAGGTGGCACACACCAGCAAGCTTTTAGAGAAGCTTATGTAAAAACCATCCGTGATTTTTTTAAAAAAGATTATGATGCGGCAGATATAAGAACCGGTATTGTTGCTGCAGTCTCAGTTCGTGTGGTAGAGCCGGTTTTTGAGTCGCAAACAAAAACAAAACTCGGTTCGGTAAATCAGGATATTGAAGGACCCACCATGAAAAATTTTGTGAGTGATTTCTTTTCTAAAGAATTGGAAATTTATCTGCATAAAAATCCGACAACAGCCGAAGCATTAAAAAAAAGAATTGAACAAAGCGAAAAGGAAAGAAAAGAATTATCCGGCATACGCAAATTGGCTAACGAAAGAGCCAAAAAAGCAAATTTGCATAATAAAAAATTGCGTGATTGTCGTTTTCATTTGAATGATGAAATTCCCACAAAAGGCAAAGAAGAATTTATTGCAAAGCAATCGGAGACAACTGTTTTTATTACAGAAGGCGATAGTGCAAGTGGTAGCATAACAAAAAGCAGGAATGTAGAAACGCAAGCAGTATTTAGTTTGAGGGGTAAACCCCTTAACTGTTTTGGGCTTACAAAAAAAGTGGTGTATGAAAATGAAGAATTCAATCTATTGCAGCATGCTCTAAATATAGAAGATGGATTAGAAGGATTGAGATATAATAATATCGTAATTGCCACGGATGCCGATGTTGATGGAATGCATATCCGTTTATTACTGATGACATTCTTTTTGCAATTTTTTCCTGACTTAGTAAAGCATGAAAAAGTTTATGTGTTAGAAACACCGTTGTTCCGTGTTCGGAATAAGCAGGAAACTATTTACTGCTATAGTGAGGGAGAGAAACAAGCAGCCATAAAAAAATTGGGAAGCAAACCCGAGATAACCCGTTTTAAAGGATTAGGTGAAATAAGCCCAGAAGAATTTGCCATGTTTATCGGACATGACATGCGAAAGAAATTAATGTTGCTGGAGCAGGGCGATCATATTCAGCAATTGCTGGAATATTATATGGGAAAGAATACAATGGAGCGACAGGAGTTTATTATCGAGAATTTGAAAGTAGAACTGGATATCGTGGAAGAGTTGAATTAATATTTTTAATCTCCAACTTAATTACGCTATCAGGCATTTGTTGTGTCACATCCTGAAAACATAAAGGGACATCCAAATCACTACTTTTCATTTATAAAATCACTATCGATTTATATTAATCGGGTAATAATAAACCGAAGAAACACAAGTTGAGTAAACTGGATATTTTACGAAAATCGAAATCACTATTCATGAAGTGGAAACTTCATGGGATAACAGAGCCATTTGCAGGCGTACTGAAGAATCTTATTTATATGAGCAATATGAGTAAGTGGAGAAGTAAGATTAAAGTGAATGGATACAATGATTGGTATACAAGTAAATGGGATTATGCAAAACGGTATCATTTGTACGAAGCAATTGTAAAATCAGAAAACTTAGATACAGCCGCTATTGATTATTTTGAATTTGGTGTTTGTGGCGGTATCTCATTTAAATGGTGGTTAGATAAAAATAAAAATGCTGAATCAACTTTTCATGGCTTTGATACTTTTGAAGGGTTGCCGGAAAAATGGGGGCATTTTGATAAAGGGGCTATGGCTGTTGCATTAGAGTCTTTAAATATTACGGATACAAGAGCAAATTTTTATAAAGGATTATTTCAGGTTACATTAATTCCCTTTTTAAATGATTATAAAAGTGAGAAGCGAAAACTAATTCACCTGGATGCGGATTTATTCAGCTCCACTCTATTTAGTTTATCACAGTTGTACCGTTTTTTAAATGAGGGAGATATTATTTTGTTTGATGAATTCGCGGTACCGAAACATGAGTTTGCCGCATTCAAAATATTTACAGAAAGTTTTTATGTAAATTATGAAGTGATAGGTGCGGCAAATAATTATTTATTTCTGGCTATTAAAATAAAAAAGTAACCGTTACACATGTTTGAGTTTCATGCAGACAGGAAAAAATATTTTGATATCCAGGTGTTTAACGCGGAGAAGTATGTAATTCCTTTTATTGAGGAAAAATTTTTGGTAAAACCCGGAATGAGAGTGTTGGAAATTGGTTGTGGTGAAGCGGGTGTTTTAAAAGCATTTATAAATAAAGGCTGTTATGGAATGGGAGTGGAGCTAGATGCGCCAAGAATAGATCATGCAAAGGAATATTTGGCAGAGGATGTAGTTGCAGGAAAAATAGATTTTATATCTAAAGATATTTATGAGGTGGATGCAGAAAAAGAATTGGGTGGATTTTATGATATTATAATTTTGAAAGATGTGATTGAGCATATTCATGAACAACCAAAACTTATAGGGTGGATGAAAAAATTTTTAAAGCCGGGTGGTGTAATTTTCTTTGGTTTTCCGCCCTGGTATATGCCTTATGGCGGTCATCAGCAAATGTGCAGTTCATGGATAAGAAAGATTCCGTGGATACATTTGCTGCCGAAAAGTATTTATGGGTGGCTATTAAAAAGGAATAAGGATCATGTTGAGTCAATGTTAGAAATAAAAGATACAGGTATTAGCATAGAAAGATTTGAACGAATTTGTAAAGAACAAGGATACGGGATTGAGAATAAAACCCATTATCTGATCAACCCGATTTATGAATGGAAATTTGGATGGAAGGCGAAAAAACAAATTGGGTTGATAAAAGCAATTCCGTTTGTAAGAAATTTTTTTACAACTTGCGTATATTATTTAATTAAAGCAAAATAAATTAATAACTGCCTTTCTTACTACTCTCCATCAGTTGAGGGGTAGGGGTGAGGCGAAACAATAGCTATGATACATATCGTTTTTCAACAATCAGACGTGGATGTTTTGCAGCAAGCCATGCAATTAGATGAAACATTGCTGGGTGAAATTTTTGAAATAAAAGATGAATGGGGTGTTGGTCCGCTTAGCGGATTAGATACAGATGAAGGATGGAACGCAAGATTGGAATGGTGGCGGACTTTATTAATTGATACACCCTATGGCGAAAAACTCGTAGGCAGTTTTGATGATAGAGAAACCGTAAAACAATTAATAGAAAAACTGGAAGCAGACGAATTGATGGAAGCTTGGATATGGATGGGACAAAATCAACATGATGTAACCGGATACTTTTGGTTGATGCCTCAATTAAGAAATTACCAGGGAAGAATTATGATTCTTTATTTAAACAATCTTCCTTTTATAAATGATAAAGGGCAAATATTTTATCCAACAACCATTCATGAGATTTTACCTAAAGAAGCAGTTAAAGCGAAAAAACTAGCACGACCTATTACGCTAAGTGAGTTTGAAGTAGATCCCGATGAATGGAAAAAAATAGTAGAAGAAAATGCAACGGTTCGGATTTTAGAAGGTGGAAAAAAGATTGCTGGTAAAGAAGCCGCATTTTATGATGCAGAGATTATGAAAAATATTACTTCTGAATGGCAAAAGGCATGGCGATTATTATCCAACACATTGCACCGAATGAAAATAAAAACAGGTGATGTATTTCTAATGTGGCGTATTAAACACTTAATAGCTGAAGGCAAAATTGAAACAACCGGAAATGTTACCAGTAGTTGGAAAGAGTTTGATGTGAGGAAAGCAGGTGCTAATGCAATGGAAATTGATGCTGATGAAAATACTCAATGATCATTGATCATTGATTGGTTTTTAATTTAAGATAAATGAAGTAACAACAAATGTCAAAAAGTAAATCGCTATCCAGTGTAGAAAAAAATGACTCCGGTATTCATGGCCAGTATAAAACCTGGTTTTTGGATTATGCTTCCTATGTAATACTTGAACGTGCAGTGCCAAATGTGGAAGACGGATTAAAGCCCGTACAGCGCCGTATTCTTCATGCCATGAAGGAAATGGATGACGGTCGCTTTAATAAAGTGGCGAATGTTATTGGGCAAACAATGCAGTATCATCCGCATGGTGATGCAAGTATAGGCGATGCCCTTGTGCATATTGGTCAAAAAGATATAATGATAGAAACGCAGGGAAACTGGGGCGATGTAAGAACTGGCGATGATGCAGCGGCTCCCCGTTATATCGAAGGCCGCTTAAGCAAGTTTGCTTTGGAAGTTGCATTCAATGCAAAGACAACCGAATGGCAACTAAGTTATGATGGAAGAAAGAATGAACCCGTTACATTACCTATGAAATTTCCGTTGCTATTGGCTCAAGGTGCAGATGGAATAGCAGTTGGGTTATCTACAAAAATTCTTCCACATAATTTTTGTGAACTCATCGACGCTACTATAAAACATTTAAGAGGTAAGCGTTTTGAATTGTATCCCGATTTTCAAACAGGAGGACAAATAGATGTGGAAGAATATAACCAGGGCAAACGTGGTGGTAAAGTAAAAGTGCGGGCACATATAGAAGAACTGGATAAAAAAACATTGGCAATCCGGAGTGTACCATACGGAGTTACTACCACACAGATAATGGATAGTATTGTAAAAGCAAATGAATCTGGAAAAATAAAAATTAAAAAAGTAACAGATAATACGGCTGCCGAGGTTGAGATTCAAGTGGATCTTGCTCCCGGTATTTCACCCGATATTACGATGGATGCGTTGTATAAATTCACGGATTGTGAAATTTCTATTTCTCCGAATGCCTGTGTTATTGTAAAAAATAAACCCCAGTTTCTAACCGTAACAGAATTACTTAAACTTTCTTGTGATCATACAAAAGATTTATTAGAGCAGGAACTGAAAATTAAGTTGAGTGAATTGCAGGAGAAATGGCATTACACCTCGTTAGAAAAAATATTCTTTGAAGAAAAAATTTATAAAGAGTTAGAAAAGAAACATACTACCTGGGATAAAGTATTAGAAGCAATTGACGATGCATTTAAACCATTCAAGAAAATATTAAAAAGAGAAATTACACGGGAAGATATTATCAAGCTGACAGAAAAACCAGTTCGGCGTATTTATAAATTAGATATTGACGATCTGAATGATCAGATAAAGGGATTGGAGAATGACATTAAACAGGTGAAAAATGATTTGGCAAATTTGGTTGAATATGCAGTTAACTATTTTGAAAACCTGTTAAAAAAATATGGTAAAGGACGGGAGCGTAAAACAGAGATAAAATCAATTGAAGTAATAGAAGCCCGGCATGTGGCTATTGCCAATGCTAAAATATATATGAATCGTGAGGATGGGTTTATTGGCACAGGGTTAAAGAAAGATGAATTTGTTTGTGATTGTTCGGATATGGATGACCTCGTAGTTTTCACCAAGCGGGGAACAATGAAAGTGGTAAAGGTTTCAGAAAAATCCTATATCGGAAAAGATATCATACATGCTGCCGTTTTTAAAAAGAATGATGAACGTACTACCTACAATATGATTTATGCGGATGGCAAGGGAGGTAAAAGTTTTGCTAAGCGTTTCAATGTTACAGGTGTTACAAGAGATAAAGATTATGATTTAACGAAAGGCGATGAAAAAAGTAAGGTTCATTATTTAACCATTAACCCAAATGGCGAAGCGGAGTTGGTAAAAATTGTTCTAAGTCCAACTTGTGCTGCACATAAAAAAGAAATTGAATTTAATTTTGCCGAGTTAGAAATTAAAGGAAGAAGCAGCATGGGAAATACAGTTACAAAATATCCCATCAAATCAGTTCGGATGAAAGAAGCGGGTATATCAACCATTGCTGGCAAAAAATTGTGGTATGATAATCAGTTTGGAAGATTGAATACTGAAGAAAAAGGAAATTTTATTGGCACCTATGAACAGGATCATACAATTCTGGTTGTGTTGAAGGATGGAAATTATATGATTACTGATCAGGAGCTTACTCAAAAATTGGATGCAGATAAAGTATTGATGATTGAAAAATTTAACCCGGAAAAAATTGTAACTGCTGTTTATGCAGACCTGGATAAAAAACAATACATGGTTAAGCGGTTTAAAATTGAGACAACTACACTTCGGAATAAATTTATGTTTATAAAAGAAGGAGAAGGAAATTATGTAGAAGCAGTTTGCACAGACCAAGAACCTGTTTTAAGTGTACAACAGGGAAGGGGAGCACAGGTAAGAAAAGGGAAATTGAAGATTACAAAAATTGCAGAGCTAAGCGGATGGAAAACAGTTGGCACCCGATTATTGGATTATAGTAAAAGTGTGGAGATGGAATGGGTGAAAGAAGGGAAATCAAATCAGCAGGAATTATTTTAATACTTGTGGTTTTCTTTTGATCCGGAGAATTGCATTTTTATCTAAAGAACTCGCCATTCTTACGTTATATTTATTTTTTCCATCATCAATAATCATCAATGCTGTATTTGGTGGTATGCTGCCAAGGTTTTCCGCAAACATGGTTACCTCATTTGATTGCAGCAAGGTATCTAGAACAATTTCAAAATGAATAGATCGGGTGCTGAGCTTTTGATGAAAAGCAATTAATTTTTTGTTATAAAAAATAGAAATGGAATCTCCATCCACTTCACCATTGTCATAAAAATCCATTTTTAGCGTATCAGATTCAACCAGCACATCATCGATTACTACATAGTCTCTTTCATTCACTTCTTTTTCTATTACATAATTAATCACTTTGCGGGTAATGATATTCTGTGCCGGCAATGTATCCGCTACGGTTGGTTTCCACAATTGATTTGTTTCCTTATAATTTCTTATTGCAAGCATCACGGAATCTTTTTTACTTATATCGGCATTCAGATTCAGGTCAAAACTAATTTCTGCACAGATATATTTTGTTGCCGGTAAACTAATAAAGGACCCGATAAGATTTGAGCCTGTTTGTGATACTCGCAGCGATCCAATCATATTCATTATACAATCCACTTCCATATTTGTAATGGAGCCAAAATACGTAACCGGTATTTCATACAAATGCAGTCGTCTTGTTTTTGTATCATAATTCCCTTTTACCTGCAGACTACGATATGTATTTTTAAAAAAATAATTCAATACACCGCTTACATATCCTTTTTCAGGGTTTAGTACCAGTTCAACAAGATAATTGTTTGCAGAGTTATTTGTTTTAACGTTGGCATTACCATACCAGTAGCCAAATACAGACTGAGCGGTGGAATGGAGAGTGAAAAAAAGAAAGATTATTACAAGGAATTTTTTCATTGGATGAGAGGTGATGAAGCTATAACGTAAGCATCATACCTAAATTACTTCAGCAGTCGTTTTATTTCCCGGTCTGTTTCTTTTTTCTTAATTGATTCACGTTTGTCGTGTAGTTTCTTTCCTTTACCCAACCCCAGTTCTACTTTAACTAAGTTTTTTTCATTGAAGAAAATACGAAGTGGGATAAGTGTATATCCTTTTTCTTTCAGTTTGGTTTGTATTTTAATTATTTCTCTTTTATGCAATAGTAGTTTTCTATCCCGCAATGGGTCATGATTATTTACGGTTCCATGTGAGTATTCAGCAATATGTAAACTCTTTAACCAAATTTCCCCTTTATGAAAGATGCAGTGGCTGTCGTTAAAACTGCTGCGGCCTCCTCTTAAACTTTTTACTTCAGTGCCAAGCAATACCATACCTGCTTCATATTTTGCATCTATAAAGTATTCGAAATAAGCTGAGCGGTTTTTAATTTCCATTTCTTACAAAAAAATAAGAGGCAAATTTACCTCTTATTAAAAAAATAGGGTTAATATTTTCATCGGAATCTAAAGTCCTCCTTTGGAGGATTTAGGAGGCTTTTAATTCTTAAACAACTTTACTAACACACTAATCTTCTTTCTCAAATCTTTTCTGGCAACAATAAAATCCAGGAAGCCATGATCCAATAAAAATTCGCTACGTTGAAAACCCTCAGGCAAATCTCTTTTAATTGTTTCTTTAATTACACGAGGGCCTGCAAAACCAATCAATGCACCCGGTTCAGCAATATTTAAATCGCCAAGCATACCAAATGATGCAGAGATGCCACCAAATGTTGGATCGGTTAATAAAGAAATAAAAGGGAGTTTTGCATCACTCAACTGCGAAAGTTTGCCGGATGTTTTTGCAAGCTGCATCAATGAAAAAGCAGATTCCATCATTCTTGCTCCACCGCTTTTACTTATTACCATATATGGCATTTGATGTTGCAGGCAATAATCAACTGCCCTCGAAAATTTTTCACCCATCACACTGCCAAGGCTGCCACCAATAAATTCGAAATCCATACAGGCAATCACCATATCTGTGCCGCCCACTTTGCCAGTTGCGACCCGCATCGAATCTTTTAAATCTGTATTTTTCCAAATATCTTCCAATCTTTTTTTATAGGGTTTTAAATCGGTGAACTCCAAAAAATCCTTGCTTCGTATCGATGAAAACAATTCAGTATATTGTTTATCATCAAAAAGTAAATCATAATATTCGCCACTACCTATGCGGTGATGATGATTACATTTAGTACATACAAATAAATGTTCACGTAAATCGCTTACCGTACAAATAAAATTACATTCGGGGCATTTAGTCCATAAACCTTCCGGAGCTTCTTTTTTCTCCGATGTTTTTGTGCTAATCCCTTTTTTGATGCGTTTAAACCAACTGCTTTTCGTTTCCTCAGTTTTACCCTCTTCACCTGTAAGATTCACATCAAAATCTTCTACTTGTTTTGCCATAACTATTAGTTAGGTTACAAATATAAGGATTGTAAGATTCAACAGCTTTTGGGTATTAATTATTTGGTGCGCCGCTATCAATCCAGCATATAATCGAATTTTTTTGAGATGTGGATAAGGAACTGTTTTTGGGCATTGTTCCATTGGAAACAGCAGATCGAATTGAAGTTCTTGCAGCGAAAATCTGGGTGTGATTGGTTAATGGACCAGGGCCATTACCACTTCCCGCGGCATGACAACCTGCGGTTGCACAAGAAGAAGAAATGATGGGTGATACGTCTGCTGCAAATGCTTTATTAGCTATCGTATTACAGTCAACTGTAGTTGTGCCGCCGCCTCCTCCTCCGCCTCCTGTAGATCCACTTTTGCTACAGGAGATAAGAATTATCGAAACGAATATTGATGCTAAAATTGCTTTTTTCATGCTTGAAGTTTTATTTGAAACGAAATAACTATAAATAAAGTTGCCCCATACGTATGTAACCTATGGAATATTATTTAAAATAAAAAAAAGACATAACAATGCAATGTTATGTCTTACTAAAACTTATATGCTAAGCCGGATTAATTCCAGTTGCGGTAATCAGATGCTGAACGGAAATTTTTTCTCAAATTCCACATTTCTGCTACGCTGAAAAGTTTAGCCTTGCCTTCTTCAATTTCCTGATTCAAATCCACTGCAAGGGTTTCATGGGTTTTGTTTTCATTTTCAGGATTGATCTCTGTGTCTTGTCTTGTTTTCATTTTTCTGTCGTTTATAGGTTAATCAATACAATATCCTTCCTCTATATGGGGATCAAGCTGTAATCGTCGTTTCGTTCAGTGTAAATTATCAGTGAAGATATCTTCTGGTACGTCGCATTTGCAGTTGTTTGCGATTGATGGTGCAAATATACAACATCATGTCTGTGCAACAAAATTTAATAAAGAAAAAAAGAAACAAGTATTCGTTTGCAACGATATCGTAATTCAAAACGAAGGTGTTAGAATTTTTATTCTTCCCAAATAACTTTTTCTTTTTTTAAAAACCATATCGGGTATTTGGGTAAATGAATTTTTTCTATTTCATTTCGCTTTACTTTTAATGTTGGAGTTAAAAGCTTATTTCCTACTGTCCAGTTTTCTTTCATCACTACTATTTTTTCTAACTTTTCAAATACTTCAAGCTCTTTATTGATGCCGGCACATAAATTTTCCAACTCTGCTGCTAAAAGTGTTTTATCTTTTTTTATTCCCGATTCTGATAACGTTACTAATCCGATCGGTTGTGGAATACCTGTGCCTACAACACAGGCAGATTCAATATCGGTGCTTGATAATATTTTGACTTCAATCGGTGCCGGCGAAATATATTTTCCTTTGTCAGTTTTAAACTGATCTTTTACTCTTCCGGTAATAAATAAAAAGCCATCTTTATTATATTCGGCTATATCTCCTGTTTTCAAATACCCTTCTTCATCAAATGACTGAGCAGTCATTTCAGGTTCCTTATAATATCCTTTCATGTTACCAGCACTTTTTACCCGCAGTTCACCATCTTCGGCAAATTTTGTTTTCAAACCTGGAGCTGGCTTGCCCACACTACCTAAACAAAAATCATTGGGTTTTTCAAAATGTGCATACACGCAGTCTTCAGTCATGCCATACGCTTGTATAACCGGGATTCCTATTTTATGAAACCATTTTAAAATTTCCACAGAAATAGGCGCCGCCGAACTTGAAATAAATTTTGCATTCGTAAGTCCCAATTTTTTACGAATACTTTTTTTAAGGATAGTGGAAATAACAGGTAGTGATAAAAGAAAGTTTAATTTTTTTTGTGGCAATTTTTTCAAAATACCTTCTCTTAGTTTTCCCCAGATCCTGGGCACAGCAAAAAATAAAGTTGGTTGCGTTGCTTCCAGGTTGACAGGGAAACTTTCTATACTTTCTGCAAAGGATATACTACCGCCGAAGTAAATTCCATAATTTTCAACCGCTAACCTTTCTGCAATATGGCTTAATGGCAGATACGAAAATAAAACCGGATTATTTGGTAGCCCTACAAATTCAACAACGGTTTTAATGGTAGTATCAAAAGCATCAACGGAATGCATTACTCCTTTTGGGTTTCCGGTTGTTCCTGAAGTATAAATAATCGTAAGCAATTCATCTTTTTGCCATTGGTATAAATTCTGTAAAGGTTGCAGTTCTTTTATAAATTTTTCAATCGTGTTATTTTCATGTAATCCATATGTCTCCATACTAATCCGGGCAATTCCTTCGGGTATTCCATTTTTTTGCGCAGCATAATCATCTAATTTTCCAAGTATGATTGCTTTCGCATCGCTGTGCTCAAGTATGGGTTTTATAGAAATAGCTGTAAGTGTTGGATAAATTGGAATGGAAATATATCCGCACATCATTATTGCCAAATCAGAAAGAATCCATTGTGCACAATTTTTTGAAAGGATCGCAACATGACTTTTTTCGGGGAGGTTCAATGATTTTAAACCCGATGCAATTCTTCTTATTTCATCACCAGCCTGCAACCATGTCCATGTTTTCCAAACACCATTTACAGGTTGGCGAAATACTATTTCGTTGGGTATTTCTTTTTCCCATTTTAAAAACTGATTGAGCGGAGAGGAGGATGGCATAAGCAATATTTAAAATACAAACTAAGGAAAATTTTAAAATTTCCATCATGTTTAAAGAAAATAAAAATCCCGTCCTAACAATACTGTTGGGACGGGATTGCAACCTATTTTTAATTAAGCATTTCTATTAATGCAATTCAGATCTTCAAAAGCAATTTCCAATCTCTTGATAAAGGCTTCCTCGCCTTTCCTTAGCCAGGAACGGGGATCATAATATTTTTTATTTGGCTTATCAATACCTTCAGGATTCCCAAGCTGACCCTGAAGAAATGCTTCATTCTTTTTGTAATTATTCAATACACCTTCCCAAAAAGCCCATTGCATATCGGTATCAATATTCATTTTAATAGCGCCATATCCGATTGCTTCACGTATTTGATTTTGAGGAGAACCGCTACCACCATGAAAAACAAAGAATACGGGTTTTGGTTTTGTGCCTAACACTTTTTCAATATGAATTTGTGAGTTATTTAAAATTTCAGGTCTCAATTCTACATTTCCTGGTTTATAAACGCCATGTACATTTCCAAAAGCCGCCGCTACTGTAAAAAGTTCGCCTATTTTTTTTAATTCGGTATATGCGTATTCTACATGCGCAGGTTGTGTGTATAGTTTATCATTCTCTACATCACTGTTATCCACGCCATCTTCTTCACCACCGGTTACACCCAATTCTATTTCAATACCCATACCCAAGGGCTTCATTCTTTTATAAAATTCTACAGATGTTTGAATGTTTTCTTCAATTGGTTCTTCACTCAGGTCCAGCATATGACTGCTGAAAAGGGGTTGGCCTTTTTCTTTTAAATATTGTTCGCCGGCATCAATTAATCCGCTGATCCATGGCAACCATTTTTTTGAAGCATGATCGGTATGCAAAACGACAGGTACACCATAATGTTTTGCAACGGTATGAATATGTAATGCGCCGGAGATTGCGCCATAAATATTTCCCTGAAGTTTATCATTCGGCATTCCTTTACCCGCAATAAACTGGGCACCACCATTTGAAAATTGAATAATTACGGGTGAATTAACTTTTGCCGCAGTTTCCAATACAGCATTGATTGTATTTGTTCCAATCGTATTCACTGCAGGCAATGCAAACTGGTTGTCTTTAGCATCATTTAATAAAGCATGTAGTTCTTCGCCAAATAAAACTCCGGGTTTATATTTTTTCATATTCAAAATTTAGTTTCTGTTTTTTTAAAATATTCTTTTTAGTAGTATGTGATGGGCGGCGAAGATAAGAATTTAGGATTGGTTCTTAAAACCGTCTTGTAAAAGAAATAAATAGTACATGATAGATGCTGCTGCACTTGTTAGGAATCTTCATTCGCATTATATGACCTAATTTAGCAGGTGGTCTGCTCATTAATCTTATAATAAACTGCTAGAATGCCTCAATGGAAACATAATCTTGTCATTTTATTCTTAGCTATTTCACTAATAATCCCGGATATCCTATATGGACAGGATGATAAAAATAAAAAAGAACCACTTGACAGTTTCCTGCTCCGGCAAAAAGGTATTATCGGACAGATAGCAGATAACCTTATGACGGATACCGTTGAAGAAATTAATACCGGTTTGCTTCGTAACGATATGCCATTCCAAAAATATAAGGATCGGGTGATAAGACAGATAAAAGTTCAGACACTTGAATTTGGCGTTTCTATTGCTGATACTTCCAAACGTGCATCTGATAAATTAAAAAGACTGGCCGATAGACTTCACAGCGATACAAAGAAATTTGTAATCCGTAACAATTTATTTTTTGGTGAAGGAGAAAAATTGTCGCCTTACCTGCTTGGCGATAATGAAAAACATCTACGCGATCTTTCTTTTTTGCAGGATGCGAGAATAAAAGTCATACCTGTAAAAGGAAGCAGCGATTCAGTCGACGTCCTGGTTCTTTCAAAAGATGTACTTTCTCTTGGAGGTAGTTTTAAAATACATAGTTCTAAAAGTTTAGCCTTAGGTGTAAGTGAGGATAATTTCAATGGTAAAGGAGATAAAATTCAGGTTCAGGGATTGATAGATACTGACAGGAAACGGAAACTTGGGTATGGATTTGAATTTATCAACAGAAATATCGGTGGAAGCTTTGTGAATGCGGCACTTGGTTTTACCACGAACAACAAATCATTCAGCAGCGGAAAAAATGAAGAAACGAATGTTTATCTCCGGTTGACAAGGCCTTTGGTCAGTCGGTTTATGAAATGGACCTATGGTGCGGAAATGGAATTACATAAAACAAATAATTATTATAATCCAGACTCGCTGTATCAACAGGATTTCAAATACAAATATTATCGCATTGATGCATGGGGGGCCTGGAATATAGATGCTGATAAAATAGATCGTAATAGCAATCAAGCCCGTTCACGTACCCTGGTTGGTCTTCGTGTACTGCAACAAAATTTTGGGGATAAACCTTTAAAATATACAAACATCTATAACTATGGTTTTGCTGATGAAAAATCAGTACTGACAGATATATCCATATTCAGGCAAAATTTTTATAAGACAAAATATATTTATGGATTTGGAAGAAATGAAGATGTACCTGAAGGTATGGATGCATCTTTCACAACGGGCTGGACAAAAAAAGATGGAAGAGAACGACCCTATGCAGGAATAAATTTTAATCGTTTTTATTTTACAGTCCATCAGGATTACTTTAATTTTTCTTTTGGTATGGGCGGATATTTTTATAAAAGAAAACTGGAAGATGCAGCTCTGTTAGGTAAAGTTGATTTTTTTAGCCGGTTGCATAACTTAAAAAGAAACTGGAAACATCGCTTCTTCCTTAATGCAAGTGCCACCAGGCAGTTTAATAATTTATTAAATGAACCCCTGCGGCTTGAAAGCGAATATGGTTTGCAGGAAATAAGAAATAACTGGCAGGGTGGTGATTTCAGAATTTCCGGAAAAGTGGAAACGGTTTTCTTCAGCCCCTGGTCAATATTATATTTCAGGTTTGCACCATTCGTCTTTGTCAATTCTGCGCTTATCAATTTAAAAGAAGATAGTATCTATAACCGTAAATTATTCTCTTCAATTGGTGCTGGCCTGCGTATACGTAATGAAAGTCTGATCTTTGGCACTATTGAATTCAAAGGAATGTATTTCCCACGTAAAAATTTTTTCAATGAAAGCTGGCGTCTTGAAGCAAAAACGAATATCCGTTTCAAATACAACCAGCAGATTATTAAGCGTCCTGATTTTGTACGGGTGAATTAAATAATACAAGAAAGAATAAATCAGTTGGCGGTCGGTCCAAATCTTTTAAATTGCAGATCGAATCACTGCTATGAATAAAATTTTCAATTACGGAATTGACCATCTCACTACAGGAAAAGCGATTGCTATTGCATCGGATAGTATAAAAGCTGTGTTAAATGAACAGGCTGTACAAAAAATAAAAATTTGCGAACAACATGTCCGGGAAATTGTAAAAGAAAATAAAACGGTTTATGGCATCAATACCGGATTTGGAATTTTATCCAATACACCAATTTCAAAAGAAGATACAGAAACGCTACAATATAAAATTTTGCAAAGCCATAGTGTGGGAGTAGGAGAACCTATTCCAGCAGAAGTCGCAAAGCTGATGATGATAACAAAAGTACAGGCACTGGCACAAGGATATAGTGGCATTCAATTATCCACACTTGAAAGAATCATCTGGCATATAGAAAAGAATGTGATACCAGTGGTGCCAGAAAAAGGGAGTGTTGGTGCTTCTGGTGATTTAGCCCCTTTGGCTCATTTATTTTTACCACTGATTGGATTGGGTGAATGTTTTTATAATGGAGAAAGAAAAACTACAGCCGATATTTTACAAAAAGAAAAAATGAAGCCGATTCTATTGGGTCCCAAAGAAGGATTGGCATTAATCAACGGTACACAATTTATTTTATCGTTTGCTGTGAAGGCTGTGCAAAGAATGCATAATTGTTTAGAAGCGGCAGATATTATCGGGGCTATGAGTCTGGAAGCATTAACAGGCACGAAGGCTCCATTTGATGAACGTCTTCATAATTTACGTCCATTCAATGGGAATAAATTAGTGGCGCAACGATTAAGAATATTATTAAATGATTCTGAAATAATGCAGAGTCATATGGATTGCGGAAGAGTGCAAGACCCTTATTCACTCCGTTGTATGCCGCAGGTGCATGGTGCTAGCCGAAATGCATGGTTACATTTAAAAGAATTAACTGAGATCGAACTAAATGCCGTTACAGATAATCCGATTATTCTTGGCAATGATGATACGATCAGTGGAGGCAATTTTCATGGACAGCCACTTGCGTTGCCATTGGATTATTGTTGTTTTGCTTCTGCCGAAATAGGTAATATAAGTGACCGTCGTTGTTATTTATTATTAGAAGGTAAATTTGGATTGCCCATGTTATTGATGAAAGATGTTGGCCTAAATTCCGGATTTATGATTCCACAATACACAACAGCTGCATTAGTAACTGAAAACAAAACATTGTGTTTTCCTGCAAGTGCCGACAGTATTCCTACTTCTCTTGGGCAGGAAGATCATGTAAGTATGGGCAGCATCAGTGGAAGAAAATTGAATCAGGTTTTGGAAAACCTTGAATTTATTCTCGCTATCGAATTATTATCTGCTTGCCAGGCGATTGAATTTCGCCGTCCATTAAAAAGCTCAGCGTTATTAGAGTTTGCTCACCACTATGTTCGTGATTTTGTAGGCTTTGCAAGCGAAGACAGAATTTTTGCTGACGACATTAATAAAGTGGCTGGCATTATCAAAGATTTTTCTTTTGTTGAGAAAGTGAATGGGTTTTCAGCATCAAAACAAATCAAATTGAACAACGGATTTTCAGATTTTACGATCTCATAATCTGCTTTACTGCTATTCGATTTATATTAATGAATAAGAAACTATCTTAAGTAGGAAAGTTGTAATCTTCTAAATAGATTTAATTGAAGTTACTCATAAAGGCACTATCCTGAAGTTAGAACAATAAAATAAAAATCTTTTCAATAATAAATTATTTGTAAAAGAAGAATTTATGTTTTAATTTTCATGTATAACCAAAATCAATCATATTATGAAACCGATTATATCATCAAGAATAGCGGGAATTATATATGCGTTAGCTATTGGATTTTTTGGAGTTTTACATTTTAAGAATGCATACGCAATGAAAGATAGTGTTCCGGATTATATGCCGGGAGATGGTACGATGTGGATTTACGTAACAGGAGGTTGTTTAATTCTGGCAGCCATTGCAATTATTTTAAATAAGGTTGCCCGTCTTGCTTGTTATTTATTAGCTGCTATGTTTGTAATTTTTGTGTTTACACTTCATTTACAGCCCATGTTAACCGGTGCTTATACCCACCTGCTTAAAGATATCTCTATGGCAATGGGAGCTATTCTCATTGGAAATAATAGTGCGAAGTAAATTGTCAAGTGCAAAATATTTTCAAACAAATATTTCTGTACCTACAGGCGAATACTATAAACGTAATCCTATCAACTGCTGCAATGAATTTTAAAAGAAAGATGCGTAAGTGGAAGGGAAAACTTGTTTTTTAAGAATTAAAATTATTGTGCTTTTTTATTTTTACAGCAATTAATTGTTATAGGAAAATTTAAAATAATTTTTTGCGGCTTTACTAATTAAAGTATCACTGCTGATTCTAATGCCAGATTCATCATGGGCAATAATGCTTTTTCTCTGTCATCAGCCGAAATACTTTCATGTGATGAAATGATATCGGAAACAGTAAGAATCGTAGCTGCCGATTTTTTTAAATACCGTGCATTGGAAAACAAAGCAAATGCTTCCATCTCTGCCGCAAGGCATTTATATTTTTTTACAATTGGGGGTTTGCCTTTTTCCTGACGGTAAAATACATCACCCGAATGAATCGGACCTTGCTTAATTGCAAGGTTCATATTTTTTGCAGTTTCGTTTATTCTATCATACGCATTGCCCTGGTGTTTAAAACAATCTTTCTTATACCCAAAGGCGCATTCAGCATAGGTGGATTCGCTGCAGGCTGTATCTGCATTTATCAGATCAAACAATTTTAATTTTTTAGTATAAGCCCCACAGGTTCCTATACGAATGATGCAATCTGCTTCATACTCTGTAAATAATTCAAAAGAATAAATACCAATTGATGGACAACCCATACCGCTTGCTCCAACCGTAAGCGGTTTATCTTTATACGTTCCACTAAAAAAATAAATATTCCGGGTACTGCTAACCAATTTTACATTTTGTAAAAAGTTATCCGCAATATATTTTGCACGGAGTGGATCACCTGCCAATAAAATATTTTTTTCAATTTCTCCGGGCTTAGCACTGATGTGAACACTCATAGTTAAAATTATTACTCATGAAGGTATTTATTTTATCAGAGAATACCGACTTTTGTGTTTAACTCACACCAGGGAGACTTAACCGCAAAGACGCTAAACTAAACGCAAAGTTCGCAAAGCATCGTTGTGGCCAAAAAAAGAGCAATATGCAAACAGAAACAAAAACTAAATACGACCCAATCAAATACGCTACGCCAACCGGTACAAAGCTTAACTGCAAAGGCTGGATACAGGAAGCGGCATTGCGTATGCTACTAAATAATCTGAACCCCGAAGTGGCTGAACGCCCCGACGATTTAATTGTTTATGGAGGTCGTGGCAAGGCCGCAAGAAACTTTGAAGCACTTGATAATATTATAGCAGCATTAAAAATTTTGGAAAACGATGAATCATTACTCATTCAAAGTGGCAAGCCCGTTGGCATATTAAAAACGCATAAAGACTCACCAAGAGTTTTAATAAGTAACAGCCAACTGGTACCCAACTGGGCTAATTGGAAACATTTTGATGAGCTGGAAAAAAAAGGACTGATGATGTATGGTCAAATGACCGCAGGCAGCTGGATATACATCGGCAGCCAGGGCATTGTGCAG
>JANOFP010000257.1:0-10170 GCA_031413675.1 Bacteroidota bacterium | reverse complement strand
TTTTAAAATACAAAAGTGAAAAAAAATGAATGGATTAGTTGCAAATCAGATACTCTGTACCTGTTGCAATGTTTTTACACCAGCTCATTTTTCTAACAATGTAAGAACCTGCATCCAATTCCCTTCTTACTTCCGGTAATTTTTTTTCAGCATCGGTTCTGCTGAAAAAATCCGTTAAGACGGTTCTGTATAAATTACCTTTTTTAATTATCGCTGAGGATTGATGAATCTTCATCGCTTTTTTTAATTCATACTGCGCATCTGGAAATGAAATATCCCCGCCAGCAATTATATAATACTCTTCCGACTCCTCTGTATTTAGTGTTGCCGATGCAAGCGGTTTTTCAAATTGATTTATTTTCGCCTGTACTTCTAACGATTTATTAATTTCTTCTTCTGATGGATTAACAATTGAATCAATTTTTATTTGCTCTTTTTTCAGCAACAAATATTCACGATATTCAGTCAAAACAGTGTCGAGGTAGTTTTTCCATGATTTTTTCAAATCACCACTTGGAGAAACGATTGATAGATATTTTGCAAGTAATAAACGCTCCTCTATCCCATCAACTTTTTTTACATCATCTACATATTTATCAAAATACTCTAACTCTTTTACATCTTGCTCTCTTTCCTTGAAAAGGTCTGTTATTACTAAAGTTACAGTAGTGATAGCGGTAGTAACGATTGCATATTTAAAAAGTTCAATAATCCGATCTAATTTTTCCTGTGCTATACTGCCTTTTTTAATGTAATAGATTGCCACTACCATTGCTAAAATGGTAACTACAATAAAAATAAAATAAAGCACAAATGAAACTGTTCCTGTATTTGAAAACATAATTGATTGCTTTTTTTTGTTAGAGAAAGCTACTAACTACAACCGGCATATACATAACTCAACAACTCAATTTACAACGTTTTGATAGAAATCGAAATTATAAAAAATAGATGATGTTTTTATTTGGATATAAACTACTTTAATTCTATTCACTTTTCTTCAAAAAAATACTCAGCCCTTCCTTTCTTGCCTTAGATTTATTAAAAACATTCCTCCCTTTATCTATCCCACTTCTTAATTTTTTTTGTTCTTCTTCCGTTAAATGAATAAAATCAAAACAATCTTTACTGCAGGTGCCTTCAAATTTATTTTTACATTCTTCACATTGTATAAATAAAAGATGACAGGCTTCGTTCACACAGTTTACATGTGTATCTGCCGGTTTACCGCATTGGTGGCATTGTGAAATAATTTCTTCAGTCACCCTTTCTCCCAGTCGTTGATCAAAAACAAAATTTTTTCCATGAAATTTTATATCCAATTCTTTTTGTTTTGCTTCATTTACATAATTTATAATGCCACCTTCCAGGTGAAATACATTTTTAAATCCTTTGTGCAGCATATAAGCCGATGCTTTCTCGCAACGGATACCGCCGGTGCAATACATGATTATGTTTTTTTTCTTTTTATCCTGCATCATTTCGGCAGCCATGGGCAGTTGCTCACGAAAAGTGTCACTGGGAATTTCAATCGCATTTTCAAAATGGCCAACCTCATACTCGTAATGATTTCGCATATCAATAACCACTGTATCCGGATCATTGGATAATTGATTAAACTGTTCGGCATTTACATACCGTCCACGGTTTGCCATATCAAATAAGGGATCGGTTATTCCATCCGCAACAATTTTATTCCGAACCTTTATATCTAAAACATAAAAGGATTTACCGTCGTCATCCACAGCAATATTTAACCGCAAGCCATTTAAGGGTTCAATAGAATAGAGATAGTTTTTAAATGTATCCATTTTTTCAGCAGGTAAACTTATCTGCGCATTAATACCTTCATGTGCCAGATATATTCTACCCATCACATCCAATGCTTTTAAATCTTTATAAAGTGTATTGCGAAAAACCGAAGGTTCTTCAATTTTAAAATATCGGTAAAATGAAATAGTGGTGCGGGGAGTGGAATCGTTTTGAATACGTTCTTTCAATTCCTTTCGGGAAATGCGGTTGTGTAGTGCTGCCATGTTGTTTGAATTTTAATCCTAAATTTTCAGAATCCCGGTTGCAGGCCGGGCAAAATTCTAAAGCATGGCAAAGATATGAGTATGGTAATTAGGAATTAGGAATTTGTAATTAGGATTTATCCACTGATATGTTCATATTTCTTTAGAAAAGCTCTTTTGTTTTTCCAAATTCCAAATCGCTAATTACTAATTCCAATTACGGATAATCATCCCGTTCCTTTGGCTTATTCCGTTTTATACCAATCCGGAATGTGCTATTATTTGATTTACCATTCAGGAAGGACTGTATAAAATCAAATCTGAATTGTTTGAAAATATTTTCAAAACCAACAGACACTTCATAGTAATCAGCATTACTATGATAGAATGCGTTTGCAGCGGCTACCAGGTGCCAGTTCCATTTTCGTATGATGGGAATTTTATTGGTAATAAATCCATTGAAATGATGTTCGATATGTCCGAAGGCATAAAATTTTTCTATATTACTAAATTGATACAAAGGCAACAATTGATAAGTATTCAGATACTCCGAAGCAAACCGGGAATTATTTCCATTGAAATGATTATAGTCGGGTACTTGTACATTTTTTGCATTGATAAATCCACCAGCACCAATTTTATAACTGAATTTTCCTTTCAATTTAAAATTCAAATCATCTTTAATTGATAATTTCCATTTTGAAAAATCTTCATCGCTGCCAAAAATATTTTTTGTTGCCAGTGTATAATCCAAAGCAAACACCGGATACTTAGAGCCCAAATTTATTTTCCCCTCAGGCAACTCAATATATTTTGCTTTGGGCTGCCAGGTAAGTCTGAAGAATGTTGTAAAAACCTGGTGTCGTGTAAAATTGGTATTCATCAACTCCACCGGATAATTTGGCGTGAAAGCACGGTTATCTTTTTTATACCAGGTAAAATTGCTCTTATTTTCTAACGGCAAACGATCCTGGTATTGAAATGCGGCTGTCCAACTAAATCCATTTCCAATACCCTGCGTATAGCTTCCACGCAGGTACCATGCTTCATATATCAATAAAAGATTTCTCTCACTTAATAAAGTTGTTAATGTATTTCTTCTGGGACCAACTGTGCTTTGATTATTAAATTGAAAAACTCTTTTGCCACCGGAGATCATTGCCGAAGAGTGATATTTTGTACCAAAATTGTAACGGGCAGTAAGATGTGCATTGAAATGATTATTTAAAAACCCATATCTGAAATTTGGAGATAATGTAATTCTCTTGCGGCTATAAATATTTTTATCCAGTTTTTTTGACCAGCTAAACCCAGTATTCAGCACTACACCTTCTACAATATTAAAACTTATTATTTCTGGCAGTGGTTGTATTTCCAGGGTTGTTCTTTTCTCTGTAGCTATAAATGTTTTTCCAAACAAGGTGCTTAACACTGAAATTTTATTAGCTATCCGATCCAATGAATCCACATATTTGTTATCCTGCCTGGCCAATTCAAAGCTGTCTTTTCTTTTATAATCATGCACTTCATCTGTGAGCAGCGGTACAGGCCTTGCAATATCCCAATAGGAATTTGATTTTTTATTTGCACTGTCTGTAAACTTTAAAACGGTACTGGAAAAATGATTTTTTTCATACACCGGGCTCAGGTCAAATTTCGAATACACATTTAAAAAATTTCCATACGCATCGAAGCCTAATATTTTTACAGTTGGATACATGATTTGAGTTTTAATTACCCATACATTTTTATTCAACGGTTCATACAGCTGCTGAATTTTTAATGTATCCACAAAATTCATCTGGCTTTGTTTCGTAAGTGTAAACTCCAATGAATGGATGCGCCATTCGTTTTCAACAATATTAATAAATCCACTAAAAAGCGGCTCATATTTTCTGCGTGGTATCACCTGAATTTTATTAATCAGAATGCCATCTTCAACAAAAGAACCTTTAAAACGAAACCGATAATAGGAAATAGCATTATCTGCCAAAGGAGAAATAAAACCCCGTTCATTCAATGGATTTTCCCGGCTACCGATAAAAACATTTTCGCTATAAAAGGAAAAAAATTGGGGAGCACTTAGTCCATACGCATCAGGCTGTCCACTTACTTTCGAAGAAATTACTTCGGTCTTTTCTTTTCCGTTTTCATCTACAGAATAGTTAGAAACTGTTTCTGACAAATAAATCATTTTCTGTTTGCTGGTATCACCATCTCCAAAATCTACTTTCTGCCCAAGCAATTTTTTTGGATAATTGCGAACTTTCATATTCCCTTTTGTATAAACTTCACTCGAAAACTTTTTCAACTCATTGCCATGTTCTTTTCTTTTTGAAATTGCATTTCGAATAATTTCATATGCATAATCGTTTTGAGTACTAACCACTACTGTTTCCATAGCAATATCCTGAACGGATAAAGAAAAATTAACAACCTGATCGTCATCTGTTACAGTAATTGTTTTTTCAATTTTTGTATAACCTACATACTGGCATACCAATGTATACGTACCGGGAGCAAGAGATAATAAATAATTACCAAGATTATTTGCGTTGGTCCCGTTTTTAGTTCCCTTTACCGATATGGATGCGAATGGCAAAGCTTTTCCGTCGGCATTATCCGTTACAGTTCCTGAAATTTTTCCGGCAAAAGAGGTAGATGAAAGAAAAATAAAAATTGGAATGAAAAAAAATATTTTAGTCATATATGGCTTGCAAATTGAAAAACTTGTCGTCTTAGAAATTATTTTGCTCAAGATAGTAATTCTGTTTCTTTTAACATTCATTTGCCCGATGATGATCGCAGGTAACTTCCTGATAAGGCTGCAAATCCTGCTACTAATGCTCCAATAAATGCAGTAACAAGAATTATGGTTATTGACGATTGTCCGAGCTTCATTAATTCTGCTACACGAATTGAAAGCAGATGATTATTTTTCATATCAATCCAATAAGCCAGGCCACCCCATAATAAAAACAACCCCACAAATCCGGCAAGAAAAGCCTTCCAGGGTTTTTGATGAACAATTGCAGCCACTGCAAAAGAAACAATAGCGATACTCCACCAGGGAAGATAAAGCCCGGCAATAAAAGATAATAAAGCGGTAAGTAATGTGGCAATTAAAAATTTCATTCTCTCTTTTTTAAATATTCAATAAACAATTATCAAGAATCGGTTTTAGGCAATTTAAAATTTGCAATATTAAATTTTTAATTACTAAACTTCATCCTCCACTTCACCTTCGCATCATTTTTATCTCCTTCTCTCATATACCAAAGCTGATTGTATTTTCCTTCGGTCCATTGATCAACAAAATTATCATAGAATTTACTTCCGGGGTTTCCACTTTGACCACCGGGGTAAACGCCATAGGCTTCGATTGGAGTTGTCATATGTACGATCATTCTCCAGGATGGACCATGACTTCCTTTCACTGCATTTACAATATTTCCATAACCGCCCACATGCAAATTCGTTCTGGCAAAAGGGAGGAGTTTTGATTTCGATGCATCTGATACATGATAGATTCCCGGCTTATTTATTTTAAACCATTCTATACCACCATCCGCTTCTTTTGCATTTAAAAAAGCAGAGGCTTTTTTAAATGAATTTGTTACAACATCAAACAACGTTTCTTTTACCGGTGTATTAATATTATCTATAAACTTCATTGCTGAATCTTTTTTCAATAACTCTACCAGTGTTTGTTCTTCCGGCCAGTATGCAGCAGGGTTTATCTGTGTTATTTCATCTGTCCATATTTCTCTTTCCAAACTATCGAGCCAGCCTTGATAAATAGTTTGCCCTTTTGAATCATGCGATGCAAGTAAATCCCAGTTCTTAAAAATGTCTGAATATTTTTTTTCCTCAGCATTCAATGCATCTTCTTTTACATATTTTAAAAAAATGCCTCTTGCATCTTCGGCCAGTGTATTAAAATAATCAAACTGCAATTTCATCATATCCTGTGGAGTAATTCCACTCATCCCCGATAATTTATTATAAATCGTAATACCTCTGGCCGTTATATAAGAACCCGGAATAAAATACGGATATGTAGAATCAACCGGACGCTGATTGCCACTTTGTAAAAATCCTTGTACCGGGTTTTTAATATGTGGGTTTTCTGACTGTGGAATAAAACCTTGCCATAAATAACTGCTATCATAACCCGGCATCACATATTGGCCCTGCATATCCCATCTTGCCGGGAATTTTCCTTGTTGCCAGATCGCTATATCGCCGGAATGCGAAGCAAAAACAAAATTTTGTCCCGGACAGCTGAATGATTTTATTGCTTCTGCATACTCATCATAATTTTTTGCCCTGTTTAATTTATACAATGCAATTACTTCATTGCTCGGATCATGTGCCACCCATCTTACAGCTAAATTTTTCTTTTGAGAATAACCATTCGAAAAACTTTCATCAAACATCACCGGGCCAAAAACAGAATAAGCAACTGTATCCAGCACATCTGCCCCGCCTTTTACTTTTATTCTTTCTTCCCGCAATGTTGTCTTTTTCCATTCGCCTTCAAACCAATATTCCTTTTTCGTATTGTCTTTAAATTTTATTTCATAATAATCTTTTACATCCCGTTGAGCATTTGTAACGCCCCAGGAAATACTATCATTAAATCCAATGATAACAAACGGACTGCCGGGTAGTGAAACGCCATAGGTGTTACTGTTTGGTGATACCAATTGCATTTCATACCAAATAGATGGGAGCGTTAATTCAAGATGCGGGTCATTACTAAGTATGGGTGCACCACTTTGCGTTTTACTTCCTGCCACCACCCAGTTATTACTTCCGTTGGTTTTATCCTGTTCTACTTCGGGTCTTGCAGGCATTGTATCTTTTTTTGAAAAATAAACCGAATCAGCATCGGCGGGTTTTACCGGAACAATGCCAGGCATATCAAAAACAGTTCCTTTCGGAATAATCGGCACCAGGGAATCTGGCACTTCCGGGTATATCATTTTAAATACATCGGTATTAAAAATATTTTTTGAGTTGGTATTGGCAAGATCATGTTCCGTTTCGCTGGAAAGCATTTTCGCCATCATTTTTAATAATAATGCGCTGCGCAAATTGCTCCAAACTTCCGGCTGAATATTCAGTAATTTATATTCAAGCGGAACCGTGGCAGTTGTGAGTGTTTTAATATAAGCATTGATCCCGTTTGTATATGCTGTAACCGTTTTCAATACGATTGGATCTGCTTCCATTTCATGCAATGCATTTTCTGCAGCATATACCATACCTAACCTTCTTTGTCCTCTGTCAAAATTTATAGCTCTGCTTCCGGCTATTTCACTTGCCCTGCCGGCAGCAGCTTTTGTTTGCAAATCCATCTGAAACAACCGAAATTTTGCATGCAAATAACCTTGAATGAAATATAGATCTTCGTCATTCTCTGCAAATACATGTGGCACCAAACGATCATCAAAGATTACTTCAGCTTTTCCTTTCAGGTTTTTAAAATTCAGTTCGGCATCAAAACTCTGATCTGCCGGTTCAGCATTTTGCCAAAAACCCTGTTGCGGGCTTAAAAATTTTCCGGCAGGCATCGGAAGTGTTTCACCCCATGGTTTATTTAATGCAAACACAAGCCCGGCAGTAACAACCGTTGAAATAACAAAAGGAACAACTCTCATTCGCTTAATTTATTCCTGAAAAGTAAAAAAGAAGATTGAAAGTGTAAGAAGTTTTTTTCAGACGATAGTCATTGAAGTAAAAAACAAATATATTACAAGGTCATTTTCTTATATTAGAAAATAGTTACAGGCAATCTGAGTTTTGTTTTGTCGGCATAAAAAAAACATCATTCAATCAGGGTATTGTCTTGCCGGTATGAAAAGAAACTTCCCTCAATCAGAGTCTTGTCTTGCCGAGGCTTTGCGAGGCATCTCATAGACATTGAACTTGGAAGGTTTGTTATTAGCAAAGCAGTTCATATAATCATTACCTAAGAGATTCCTCGCAAAGCCTCGGAATGACAAACATTACCAAAATGGAATAATATCGCCTCGCCGGAATCTTGGAAAATTCCGTATTTTCAATTTTAAATAAAATCATATGCCACTATTAATAGTATTAGGAGTAATCGTATTGATCGCCTTATGGGCTGTTAGTTTGTACAATGGTTTGGTTCGCCTGCGTAATCGCCGCGAAAATGCATTTGCTGATATTGATGTGCAGCTCCGTCAGCGGCATGACCTGGTTCCCCAGTTAGTGGAAACTGTAAAAGGTTATGCAGGACATGAAAAAGAGTTGTTGTTGAAAATAACCGAAGCAAGATCAGCAGCAATGGGTGCAAAAACAATTGATGATAAAATAGTGGCGGAACAGCAACTGACTTCTGCATTGCAGGGATTAAAAGTGCAGGTTGAAGCCTACCCTGATTTAAAAGCAAATCAAAATTTTCTTCAGCTACAGGAAGAATTAAGTGATATAGAAAATAAATTGGCCGCAAGCCGTCGCTTCTTTAATGCTGCAACTACTGAATACAATACTTCCGTTGAAGCATTTCCCGGAAATCTTATTGCAAAAAATTTCGGATTCAAACGTGAAATTATGTTTGACTTAGGAACCGATGGGAGAAAAACAATGGAAGAACCGCCAAGTATCAAATTTTAAATTGAAAATTTAAAATTGCAAATTGCCCGGCTAATCAATGAGTTTTTCAATTTGCAATTTGCAATATACAATTTGCAATACTCATGAAGTATATCGGTTTAGATAAACAAATTCGAAAGAATAATTTCAATTCTTTACTCCTGCTTATTGCTTTCCCGGTTTTACTGCTGGCAATGCTATATGCTGCTGTTTATTTTATTACAAAAAACCAAAATGCACATGCAGAATCTTATGATACAATTTATGATCCGACCAATACTTTTCTCAATACAGCTCCGGTTGTATTAGCTGCAGTTGGCATCTGGTTTTTGATTGCATGGATGGGTCATTCAGCATTTATCCGATTGGCAACAGGCAGTAAACCCCTGGAACGAAAAGAAAACAAACGGGTTTACAATCTTATTGAAAATCTCTGCATACAATCGGGTATGACGATGCCAAGGGTTTATGTGATAGAAGATGATTCCTTAAATGCGTTTGCCAGTGGCATCAATGAAAAAACGTTTTCAGTTTCTTTGTCGAGAGGCATCATCAATAAACTGGATGATGATGAACTGGAAGGAGTGATAGCCCATGAACTGACACATATAAAAAACAGAGACGTAAGACTGTTAATCATCTCCATCATCTTTGTTGGCATTTTTGCATTTCTGGCGGAGCTCGCCTTTCGCAGTTTACGATTTTCAGGAAGAGGAAGTAAAGATAGTAAAGGAAGTGGTGCAATTATTTTAATAGCAATTGTAATTACATCTATTGCCTACCTTCTATCCATGTTATTACGATTTGGCATCAGCCGCCGCCGCGAATTTTTGGCAGATGCAGGCAGTGCAGAAATGACAAAGAAACCTTATGCTTTGGCAAATGCCTTGAAAAAAATTTCGACTGATCCTTATATTGAGGCAGTAGAAAGCCGTGATGTAGCTCAATTATTTTTTCAAAACCCCACACCGTCTGTACATAAATCTGCTTCATGGGATAACTTATTTGCTACACATCCATCAATTGAAAAACGAATTGAGTTGCTGGAGCAGTTTGTTTAAATACAATTTAACCAGTTGGTGGAGTTAATTACTTTTGCCTCGTAGAGGCGAAATGTTAGTAGTAGAAAAGAAGAAGCATTCAGGTTTGTATGAGCCCCATCGGGGCGAAATATTTTATATATCACCCCAATGGGGCTTCAATATATTTCTTTAATTCATTTCTACTGATATTTTGCCCCTCTGTGGCGATGAATTTCAACCTAATGAATTAACTTCACAAACAGGTTAATTTACTGTTTGAATTTAATTCTTTAGTTCGTAAAAAATATTTCCCAATCTGTAGAAATAAATAAAAAGGTGTACTAAATATTTTTTCGTTTTCCTCAACATTCAGTATCTATTTTTTAAAAAAATCTTTACCCAGTATTAAAAAAAGCGGCTTTGAAAAAGACGTTTCCATCGAAGGCGCTAAGGCCTACAACATCGTCGTCGATCATTGCTCCGTCGCATGGGGCACAGACGAAAAC
>JANOFP010000256.1:0-6373 GCA_031413675.1 Bacteroidota bacterium | reverse complement strand
TGCTAGTTTACCAAACACCGGTACAAGGAATAGGATAATAAAAGAAGTCAGGCGAAATTGGGTACGCATAAATAGAATTTAATTTTAAAGTTTATAGTAATCAACAAATATAAATAGGAAAGATATTAATACAACGGTTTGGTAGAAATAACAATTAGGCGTTTATTTATTGTAATACCCGTTGAGGCGGAACACGAAAGACAACTGAGGTGGTATTGCAGAAAAATTTGTATAGAAAGTTAATTCATTTTCCAGGTTTTGCTGCGAAGAATTATGGATGAAAGGTGCCGACATTAGTTTTCTTTCTTCGTGTACTTTGTTTTTACTTTTCCGTGTTCTTTGTGCCTGCCTGCTGGTTGGCAGGGTTTTATTCTTTACCACAGAGGGCACAAAGATTTTACACAGAGTACACTGAGGTTATTCGGTTGTTGCTTCGAAGAACTATGGAAGAAAGACAGCCTCGCATGTGCGGGACTGATCCGGAGATACAATCCCCGGATAACGATTGAACATTTTTTATTTTATGGAACACTAAGCACAACGGGGGGCTGACATATTTAATAGTTTTTACTAAACAAATTTAATTCTTTTCTGCCACTATTAAAACCTCTTTTTTCAGTTGTTGCTGCGAAGAACTATGGAAGAAAGATGCGATACTGAGAAACCAGCAACGGCGTAAAACATTTCATTCATCATAATTTAATCCACCTAAGTCTCATTTTTTTATTCTCTAATTTTTCGTGAGCAGTTAATATCAAAGTGTCGTTTATAAATTCGAAACTTCGTATCAATTTAGTCCCCCAATTTTTAGGCTCAGTCGCAGAAATCCTGGCATGCTCAATTGTCGAATCATTAATAATTTTATAGTCAGCAAAATAAACAAAGTTTGATTGATAAAATCTTGTTAGCTCCTTCAGGCTTTCATGATCTATGCTGTCTATATTTTTATTGGTGTCAAAATCTTTATAATCCCTGGGATAGAGGTGAACACTCATATGTCCCTTTCCATCATATTGGATAAATCCATCTGCATCCTTTCCTCTCCATTTATCTGCATTCCATTTTCCTGAAATGGAGTCAAACGATTCAAACTTGTCAAGCTTATACGTTCCGTTAAACCTGGCATCAATTGTTTGCTTTGTGGTGCAACTAAAAATTGTCAGGAGAATTAGTAGTCCAGATCCCAATATTATTTTATCCATTGTCTTTATTGTTTTATCGCCGGTTTGCATTAGGCACAATACTCTACTTTACGCAAGTTCTTATACAGAAAGTTAATACATTTCCGGTTGTTACTGCGAAGAACTATGAAAGAAAGATGCCGCCCTCTTCATTCAATTATGTTGTGCTGGGTGTGGCATGATGTTCCAGCTTCTTCGAAGCTGATGCTTAGTCGCAGACTAAGCATAACAATCCTATAATTTTATTATTTTTTATTGGTTTCGATGAATTGGAACACTACGGACAACGGGGGTTGTTGGCGCGGAGAAGTATGGAATTTATTACTCGCCACAAAATTTTTTATTATCAGGAAAGCACCAGTGAGGAATATTTATCTCAAAACTTTCGCTTAATTCAATCTCTCCTTGGTAGGTCAACTCATGAGTCTCATACATTAGATCAAGTTTAGCTTCCATTATATACCAGTCTCCGAATATGCTATCACATTTATAGCATCCAAATGATGTATATGAGTGTTGGACGGTATTGCTAAATCTCTTTTTGATTTGTCCAAGTTTTAAATTCAAGTCTTTTCTGCTTTCAATAAATTTTTCAGCAAGCTCTATTATTTCAGGTCTATATTCAATACTGTTCGACTCCCAAAGAGCTTCGTCTGGTTTTATCTTAGCATTACAGGCTGAGGAAAATGGCGACTCAACAAAAAACAAATGATTTAATTCATGACATTTCCAGCACTCCATTTCGTAAAATACAAGATTGACTAATTGTTTTGTTTTTGTTATTGCAATGGATTTGAATTGAATATTATTTGAAATAAAATTCTGAAGAAAAGTATGTAAATCAATTTTTCTGCGATCCCCAAGGTTTACATGAAGTTTTGTGTCTGCTTTATCCTCGACATAAAATAGTGGTAAATCTGGTCTCTCTTCATTTTGTTTTGAAACAGGATTTTCGAAAAACCAACAACCTATAACCCCATCTCTTATATATTTAGATTGTCGTTCAAGAGTCTTTTTTAGAGACTGAGGACTCAATTGAACTTCAAATGCTATCGGCTTGTCATTATTTGAGACATAGACATCTGCTCTCCAATCATGTCCTCTATACTCTTGAATTGCTTCAATGCCTAACTCACGGCATGTTGAAACAATCTCCATTTGTATTCTATTATGTTTCCTAATGTTTCTGGAATCTTCCATTGCCATTCATTCTTATACAGAAAGTTAATTCATTTTCTGTTTTGCAGTGATGCCTGTCTCCACGCATCACCATAATGATATTCGTTCCGATGCGTGGGGACACGCATCGGGGCATTAATTTTTTACGGACACAAACCTTTAGGCTGAGGAAACTTGTTGTAAATTACTATGTCGTAGAAACGTATTGCCTAAATACAAAAGTAATTATCCAAATCAAGCAAAAAAAGCAAACAAAAAGTAATACTCTTAATCCAATCAATGGGCTGAGAATTGAATCCGGATTAATAATAGTCTCAATGACCCTGTCAAATTTGCTAAGTATATATCCCGATAAAAATGTTCCGATAAGTTTTGAGAATTTATTTAGTTTGCTTTCATCTTCTAAATTATATGGTGAAGTTAACATTCCGACTAACCAACCAAAAACGCAACCAGCTATGCATATAATATAAGTTATTGGATAAACGTCTTGCTGAGGCCCAATTTTATATGCAAAAATTGACAGTAGTGTACCAAAAAAGATAGCCGAAATGCCGGTCATTTTTAACTTCCAGTTGATGTCTATTAATTTTGGCATAAATAATAGTTTAGTAGTTTATTAAATAGATGTCAAGTTTAGATACATTGTAATTAACCCTCAGCTTAACGCAAGTTCTCATATATAAAGTTAATGATTTCCAATTTTAAGTCGTACAAATTAAAAAAAGGAAGAAGGACAGTATTTTCAAAGCTGATCCGGAGATACAATCTCCGGATAACGTTTGAGTATCTTTTATTTTATAGAACAGTAAGCACAACAAGGAGGGACGAAAAAATTTGATTTTTATTTTTCTCCCATCTCATACTTTTTTTCTTTGATTAAATACTTACAAACCCTTTCCTTAGTTTCAAAAGACTTATAAGGCTCCTCAAAAAGAATTTTTTTGACTATATGGTGGCTATACACAAACGCTGTGTGTAAATCCAAGTCGGATATTTGACCTTTACTGCCATGAACAATACCGGAACGTTTCCCGTATAAGTTGGTAACACTTGTTGCGTACTTAATCCTTGATTCCTTGTCTTTTCCTAATAGAAATGCGACAGAATCAGCAAGAGAATTTGTTATAGGAGTATATAAAGAATTAGGATGACTATAATTTAAAATCGCTTCAATTGCAATCATATAAAGAAGAAAGGCTTTGTTATCATCAGTTTCTACAGAAGCTTTTCCTGACCACTCAATCGATTCCAAAATTTTATTTTGAAGATCATTCCGCTTCGAAGTGATTAATCTCCAAACTTCCCCATACCCGTTGACTTTATCAGAAAAATAAGGAGTTTCGATTTTAACCGGATCAAACCTATGTAATGTTTTTCCACCACCTAATATTTGGTTTTCTGTAAAAGTTAAATGGTTTACCTGAGAAAAAAACCAGTTATTGAATAGACTTATCTTATATGTTTTATGAAAACCCGCTGTTATAAAATTTGCAACGTTTTCAAATCGAAAAAAATTCTTTTCCGCATCTTCTCTACACTTGTCTAGCGATTTAGCAGTGACAGTTTGTGCTAGATAATAATCAGAATCTATAGCGGTGTTTACAGGATTTGAACTTTTTGAGTATTTATCTTTTAGGGCTTCTTGTTTATATATTTTGAAGTCCCCTAGTTCAATAAAAGGACTATCTAACAAGACTCCATAAATTGGTAATGCAATTTCTGTTTGAACATCTGGCTTTTCAATTAGCCGTTTTATCATAGTATTCCAGTCTTCGTTTTTAGCATCTCGTTGTTCTTTATTTAATTCTCTTATTAAACTAACTAATTCGTATATGAAATTTTGAAACGTATAATTATCCCGTACTATTTGATTCTGCAAATAAAGATTTGAGGTTATTGTATCAAATTCCTTTAAAACCCCAACTGATAAAAAAGAAACTGTTCCTTTTCCTGAGAAAAATATTTTAACTGCAGCAGTTGGAGATTCACGCCATTGTGTTACTCCGAATTTAGCAATAGATTTTAGCTTACTAATTTGATCTGATATTTTTGTCTTTTCAGTTTTTCCAATTGAAATAAAATTAGAAACTATTCAAAAATACTATCTTATAATATCAAGGAATGGCAAAGTATTGCTGAATAGAATTTCCAACCGTACAAGAGTGCGACGCAACGAAAGCTTAATAGTAGCAATGCAGCTTGGTACATAATCCTCTCAATGATCATTCAGCGGCAATCCTCTTTTCTGAAACTCTATCCAGTTCAAATACTCAGGAGCAACACGATGCTCTTCCATGGTAATGCAATTATCAACCGGGCAAACCAATTTGCAGAGATTGCAGCCAACACATTCTTCATCTTTCACCGTATAGGTATTATAAGGCTTGCCATACTCCAGATTGATGGATTGATGTGCGGCATCTTCGCAGGCAATATAACAGAGCCCGCAATGAATACATTTGTCCTGGTTTATTTTGGCAATATGATGATAGTTGATATCGAGGTCTTCCCAATGTGTAATTTTCGAAACTGACTTACCAATAAAATCATCCAGTGTTTTAAATCCTTTTTCATCCATCCAGTTATTCAGTCCCTCACACATATCTTCAATAATGCGGAAACCATATTTCATAGCAGCCGTACATACCTGTACATTGCTTGCACCCAGCAACATAAACTCCACAGCATCTTTCCAGTTGCTTACGCCACCAATACCGGAAACAGGAACTGTCTTTGTCAAATCATCCTGTGCAATGGTAGTAAGCATCTTTAATGCTATTGGTTTTACAGCCGGGCCGCAATAACCACCAAAAACAGATTTGCCCGCCACATAAGGATTGGGCACCAATGTATCCAGGTCAATGCCTGTTACAGATTGAATAGTATTTATTAACGACAAAGCATTGGTACCTGCTTTTACAACCGATCTTCCTGTTGGTACTACGGAATGAACATTGGGTGTGAGTTTAGTTATCACCGGGATATGCGCTGCTTCCATTACCCATTCCACCACCATACATGCAATTTCAGGATCTTGTCCTACGGCAGCACCCATTCCTCTTTCTGTCATTCCATGCGGGCAACCAAAATTTAATTCCAGTCCATGTGCGCCGGTATCTTCTACTTTTTTTATTAATTCATGCCAGCTATTTTTATCATTATCCGCCATCAGCGAAACAACCATGGCACGGTCAGGAAATAATTTTATACACTCAGCAATTTCCTGCAGGTTCATATCCAGCGGACGATCGCTGATGAGTTCTATATTATTAAAGCCCATCATTTTGCCGCCATTAAAATCAACAGCCGAATATCTTGATGAAACATTTTTTACCTGGCTGCCCAATGTTTTCCAAACCACTCCACCCCAGCCGGCTTCAAATGCACGGAGCACATTATATTTTTTATCCGTCGGCGGGGCACTGGCGAGCCAGTAGGGGTTGGGAGATTTTATGCCGAGGAAGTTCGAACTGATGTCTGCCATAATTTTTGTTTATGGTTTTTTGTTTTTAGTTTATTGTTTTGGGCCCGGCTGTTGTACTACTATTGAACTTCCGTTGCGACGCTCCGTTCAGGGTTCTGTTCTTTGCTCATCTTTTGGCCTCATCCTCCATCTCCTTCTCCGGTTGGAGAAGGAGCGGTGCTGCAAATCTTTAATCAACTTTTTGTTCTACCACATCAACATTAAATCTCTATTCATCACATATCAACCACTCCGATTTTTCTCAACATGGTTGAGTATGCGAGGGCTGTGCGCAGATGGCCTTCTCCGTCAGGAGAAGAGCCTGTCCCGATACTTCGGGATCGGGATGAGGCCTTACGCAAAGCCGAGAAAAGAAAGTATCGCAGCAGCTCCATCTTTTCCAGCTTGAACGGCATCTACTACTTCTTTACCACCATTCACTGCATCGCCACCAGCAAATACACCTTTAATATTCGTTGCACAATTTTCATCAATAACTAATTTCCCGTTTTTATTATCCAGTTTATTTTTCTTAATTAATTTTTCG
>JANOFP010000255.1:0-2742 GCA_031413675.1 Bacteroidota bacterium | reverse complement strand
ATTGCTGTTTTGATTTATATGTTTATTACAGACTGGCAACTTACGTTGATAGCATTGATCCCTTTTCCAATTATCATTATTGCCACTTATTATTTTAAAGAAAGTGTAAACCAATCTTTTCATAAAGTAAGAAATGCCGTTGCCAATCTCAATGCATTTGTACAGGAACATCTTACCGGCATGCAGGTAGTTCAGGCTTTTGCGGCTGAGAAAAAGGAATTTGAAAAATTCAGATCGATAAATAAAGAACACCGCAATGCAAACATCAAAGCCATTTTTGCTTACTCCGTTTTTTTCCCTGGAGTAGAAATTGTTTCTGCATTAGCAATTGGTTTAATTGTTTGGTATGGATCCGGGCAAGAAGCTAGTGTTGGTACGATCATGGCATTTATTCTTTGCTTAAATCTTTTGTTCAGACCCTTAAGAGTGATTGCCGATAAATTTAATGTACTACAGATGGGAATGATTGCAGGGGAAAGAGTTTTTAAAGTATTGGATAATCCGGACGTAACAAGGATAGCGGTTGGCAATCAACAGTCAACAATCGGCAGACCTCAATCCTCAACTTCCAACTTTCAACATTTGGAGGGAAAGATTGAATTCAACAATCTTTCTTTTGCCTATACAGATGAGAATTATGTATTAAAAAATGTTTCTTTCACTGTTAACCCCGGCGAAACGGTTGCAATTGTTGGTCATACCGGTTCAGGCAAAACAACCATTATAAGTTTACTGAACAGCTTATACCATCCGCAAAAAGGGGAAATAAAAATTGATAATATTAATATTGAAGAATACCCTGTAAATGAATTGCGAAAAAGCATTGGTGTTGTACTGCAGGATGTTTTTCTTTTTTCAGGATCCGTATTAGAAAATATTACATTGCGCAATCCGGCTATCACAGAAGAAAAAGTAATAGAAGCAGCAAAGATGATTGACATGCACGACTTCATTATGAAATTACCGGGTGGCTATCATTATAATGTAATGGAACGAGGAGCCACACTTTCTTTGGGTCAGCGGCAGTTGTTGTCTTTTATTCGGGCATTATTATACAATCCTTCAATTTTAATTTTGGATGAAGCCACCTCATCCGTTGACACTGAAAGCGAACAATTGATACAGCACGCCATTGATAAAATGATTGCCGGAAGAACCTCGATTGTAATTGCTCACCGGCTTTCCACTATCCGGAAGGCACATAAAATAATAGTGTTAGACAGGGGGGAAGTAAAAGAAATTGGCAGCCACGATGAATTAATAAAACAGCAAGGGTCATATTATAAACTTTATCAGATGCAGTTTGAGAAAAAAGCAGAGCCCGTTTAAGTCCAATTTGAACAAAATGAAATTACTTTCGGGTAGTTAATTGAGGATGAAAAATTGAATATTGAACATTGCGCATTTTTTTCTTTCCACTAAGGTTTTTCAGGTCTGCCCCCTTATCTTTGCGCCAAATTTAGGGATGGGTATGACTAACAGGCTATTTAAATCCTTTACTGTAGCGGCTTTCAGCGTTTTACTGTTTTCAGTTTCATTGCCTGTTTTTGCAGAAGGTGGTGAGGGTGGAAAAGAGCCAAAAAAAGAGAAAACTTTTAATGCACAGGAGGTAATTTTTGGGCACATCCTCGACGGTCACGAATTCCATTTTTTTGACATAATTAAAAAAGACGGCACAAAAAAACCTGTTGGAATTCCATTGCCGGTAATTCTTTATTCCAAACAACGTGGTTTCGAGTTTTTCATGTCTTCCAATTTTCACCATGGACAAGAACCGTACAAAAATTACCGCCTGATAGATCAGCTTTATCTTGATGAATTAACAGCAGAAGGGCATGATGTAAAAAAAGAAGGATTGAATATTGGACAGATTGTTCCTGTTATGGCTGACAATGACAAAGCAATTGATAAGTCAGTAAATGTTTTTGATTTATCATTAACCAGAAACGTAGTTCAGATGATTTTGGCGCTTGCTTTACTTGTTTGGATTTTGCTTTCTATGGCAAATAAGTATAAAAGAGGCGAAGGCGTAAAAACAGCTCCAAAGGGTATGCAGAATTTAATGGAGCCTATTATCACTTTTGTTCGTGATGAAGTAGCAAAACCGAACCTGGGACATAAATGGGAAAAATATCTTCCTTACTTACTAACCGTTTTCTTTTTCATTCTTATCAATAATATTTTCGGATTGATACCCGGTACAGCAAACGTAACAGGGAATATTGCATTCACAGTTGTATTAGGCCTTATTTCATTTGTAGTGATACTTGCAAGTTCAAAAAAGCATTACTGGCTCCATATTATTAATCCGCCAGGAATGCCATTAGGAATTAAATTCATCCTTGTTCCGGTTGAAATATTGAGTTTATTTATCAAGCCAATGGCACTTATCATTCGTCTTTTTGCAAATATGGTGGCCGGGCATATTATAATAATCTGTCTTATTTCACTCATTTTCATTTTCGCAGGACTAAATGTATATGCCGGTTGGGGCACATCCATTTTCTCCATTGCATTTACGGTGTTTATTTATTTTATTGAAATATTAGTTGCATTTATCCAGGCGTTCATCTTTTCTATGCTTACTGCAGTATTTATTGGTCAGGCATATGAAGGAGAGCATCCGCCAATGGCGGACGAAGCACATGCAGCACATTAATTCGTTTTTTTAACAACCAAATAAATCACAAGTATGGATTTTATTTTATTAGCTGATTTAGCCAATGCAGGCGGTGCCATAGG
>JANOFP010000254.1:0-13695 GCA_031413675.1 Bacteroidota bacterium | reverse complement strand
TATCAATTTTTGTTCAGGATGTTTTCTTCCACCCTGTGGTGGTACCAGTACATCTGTTCCTTCCAGCAATTTCAACATACCTTGTTGCACACCTTCACCGCTTACATCACGTGTAATGGAAGGGTTATCTCCTTTACGTGCAATTTTATCTATCTCATCTATATAAACAATGCCCCGTTCAGCAGCCGCTACATCATAGTTACAAACCTGGAGCAATCTTGTGAGAATGCTTTCCACATCTTCACCTACATAACCGGCTTCTGTAAAAACAGTAGCATCAACAATTGCAAAAGGAACATTCAACAATCTGGCAATCGTTTTAGCCAATAATGTTTTTCCGGTTCCGGTTTCTCCCACCATGATGATATTGCTTTTTTCTATTTCAACATCATTTTCATTTGTTTTTTGCTGCAATCTTTTAAAGTGATTATAAACTGCCACAGCTAAAACTTTTTTTGCTTCATCCTGGCCAATTACATATTCATCCAGAAATTTTTTAACCTCCATTGGTTTCTTAACGGTAAGCTTAAATGCAGAAGCAGGTTTGTCATTTGAAAGGACAAGCTCCTGTTCTATTATTTCACGTGCATGTTCAACACAGTTTTCGCAGATATGACCTTCCTGACCCGCAATAAGAATTTTTACTTCATCGCGGTTGCGGCCACAAAATGAACAATGTAATTGTTGTTTCGACATAATAGCTTGAATAACTTAAATACCGTTTTAAAAACGATACGGGTGATGGTAAAAGTATAAAATAGAATGGGAAAGAGAGCTGAAATTTATCAGAACATCTAAACGGTTAAAAAAGAAAGCATTAGAGTTTGTCAATCACATGGTCCACAATGCCATACGCAATGGCTCCTTTGGCGTCCATCCAATAGTCGCGGTCAAAATCTTTCATGATTTGGTCAATTGTTTTACCACAATTTTCTGCCAATATTGTTGCGCCTATCTCTTTTACTTTTCGGGTTTGCTCAGCTTGTATTTCCAGATCGCGGCTTACACCTTGAATATGCCCACCAAGTGATGGTTGATGAATCATTACTTCTCCGTGCGGATAAATAAATCGTTTTCCTTTTACACCGCCACTTAATAATATACTACCCATGCTTGCTGCAAGCCCCATACAAATTGTACTTACGGGACTACTCAGCATTTTCATGGTATCATATATCACCATTCCGCTTGTTACCACACCACCGGGGCTGTTAATATAAAATTTTATTTCAGTTCCGGGCTTATCAGCATCCAGCAACAACAATTTAGAAACTACTTCTCTTGCACTTTTATCTTCTACCACACCCCAGAGATAAACAGCACGTTTCTCAAAAAAATATTTTTCAAGGCGTTTATTAAACATACCCAGTTCATCTCTTTTATCAGCTGTTTCTTTTTCATCATCTGCATCATCATTTCTCCAATCCTGAAATAAATAATTTTTTCTGTTCATAATTTTATTTTTTAAATACTAAGCTTTTGTAATTCTATTTAGCTTTTGTTCCCGGTCTTCATAAGTCCCCCTCCGGGGGATTTAGGGGGCTTTATTTTTTCTCCTTCCTCGCATTTGTTCCCAACACTTCATCCACTAATCCATATTCTTTTGCTTCGGCAGCAGTCATCCAGTGATCCCGGTCAAAGTCTTTTTCTATTCTTTCTACAGATTGCCCGCTGTGATTACTGATTACTTCATACAATTCACCTTTCAATTTCTTTATTTCAGCTACGGTTATTTCTATATCACTTGCCTGCCCGCCAATAGCACCACTGGGTTGATGCATCATTATTCTTGAATGTTTCAATGCAGCTCTTTTACCTTTTGTGCCAGCACCTAATAATACACATGCCATAGATGCGGCAACACCGATACAAATAGTAGCCACATCAGGCGTTACATATTGAATGGTATCATACACTCCTAGTCCGCTATAAACGCTGCCACCGGGACTGTTGATGTACATATTTATATCACGGGTTCTGTCACTGGAATCGAGAAATAATAATTGAGCAGTTACAATATTCGCCACTTCATCATTGATGGGGTAGCCGAGAAAAATAATCCGATCCATCATGAGCCGGCTGTAAACATCCATCACGGCTACATTCAAGGAACGTTCTTCAATAATATTGGGAGTCATTGCAGTTACCATATGCTTTGTATAACTGTCTAATGTATTGCTGGAAATGCCACGATGCTTGACTGCAAACTTTTCAAATTCTGAATTGTACATAAAAATATTTTTTCTAATGGTGCGAATGTCGCTATTAATTTTTCAATTCATCAAATATCCTTCCAAATGCCAAAACCACAAAATTGCTGACAGGAAAGAACTAAACTTTTTATTAAGATTTGTATTCTTGACTATTTGACATAAAAAAGCCCCGCAGTCAGCGAGGCTTGGTATTTTAAATCCATTTAAAGATATTTCATCATTAAGTTGTGTGTCTTACTTTCAAAACGATTCTTGAGTATTGAAAAAATTGTTGGTTAAAACACATTAATCTGTAAAGACTAATGATGGTGGTGCTGATGCTCTTCCACCATCTTTGTAAAATCTTCCATTTTCATTTCTTTCTCAGTGGGCTTCACCTGGCCTTCTGCCCATTCAAATATTTTTTGTGTTTGCAGCCTGTTATATGATTCCTCTACGTATTTTTTATCTTTCATCATCTTCTCTACATAGTCTTTTATCCAGGGTTGTTCTTCATCCATCGCAGCACCAGCCATATAGCCCATCAATTGTTGTTTTGCAAATGCTCTTATTTCATCCGGATTTACCTGTATAGCATTTTCAGTTGTTACTTTATCGGTTATCAAAGTCCATTTCAATTGGTTTAAAAAAGTTGGAAATTCTTTTTCAACCTCTTCATCTGTTTTATTGCCCTGAGCCCCTTTCGAAGGGTCACCTTGTGTTTTAATCCATTTCCTTAAAAAGGCTTCTGGAAATTGAATTTCGGTGTGGTCAATCAAATTATGGTATATCTGATCCTGAATTTGATTTCTTGCCTGCCCATCCCAATACGCTTGTATCTCTTCTTTTATTTTATTTCTGAAATCAGCTTCGGTTACTACTTCACCACCAGGGTGCAATTGTTTGAAAAACTCTTCATTCAATTCTCTTTTTTCAAGTAGTCCAACTTTTGTGATTGCAAGTTTAAAAAACTTATCAGCATGTTCAGCATTTGTTTTATCCAAACCTAAATCATCCATCACCCATTCTCTTTCTTTTGTTTCAAAAGCAGTTTTCAATTGAATTACGAATGTGTCTTCTGCCTTTTTCCCCATCAAATTTTTTCTAACTTCTTCTGTAAAATATTTCAGCAGCAAAGAATTATCTTTTTTTGCCCCACCTTCAGTTTCATTGCTATCTGCATCACACTCTGCAAAATTTACATTCAATACATTTTCATCTTCCGTTACCATTTCACAATCTTTCATATTGCCATAGCGGTTTTGTAATCTTGCCACTTCACTATCTATCATTTCTTCGGTAATGGCTACTTTGTAACGTATAAATTTTCCGGTTGATAAAGAAGATAAACTGAATTCTGGTTTCAGTCCTATTTCAAAATTGAAACTGTAATCAGCCGGGCTGTTCATGTCAATTTGTTTCAGATTTATATCCATGGGAAGTGGCTGCGCAAAAATTTCTAATTTTTCAGATTCCATAAATTTCATCATTTCACGGTCTATAGTACGCATTACCTCATCTGTAAATACAGAAGCTCCATACATTTTTTTAATTAATCCGGAGGGTACCATTCCTTTTCTGAAACCCGGAATATTTGCTTTCTTGCTGTATTCCTTCAATGCTTTTTCGAAAGCAGGTAGATAGTCAGATTTTTCAATTTTTAATGTAAGCTTGTCGTTGAGTAAGCCAATGTTCTCTCTTGTAATTGCTGCCATATAAGAAAATTATGTCATTTAAGTAAATGGGTTAATTGGGTGATTTTACAGTAACGAATCACCCAATTAACCAGTTGAAACCAAAAAGTCCGGGTGGAGGGACTCGAACCCCCATACCTCGCGGCATCAGATCCTAAGTCTGACGTGTCTACCAATTTCACCACACCCGGAGAAAGAAAGTCAGTAAGTCATCGAATCATTAGACTTCAAAAACCTTTAATCAATCTGACTATTAAATCGGGTGGCAAATGTAGGGCATTTCATCAAAAGAAATGGAAGCTTTTCTGTAAATTCGTCTTTCATGGAAACGATAGAGCAGCCCTCAAAATATAACCTCAATGAAGAACAGGAAAAGAAATTGATCCTGCGGGAGTACCGGTCGCTGCTGCGTTCACTAAAAACAAAATTGAAGCCAGGCGATAAAGATTTACTGCGTATTGCTTTTGAAATGGCGGCAGATGCACATAAAACGATGCGTCGGAAAAGTGGTGAGCCTTATATTCTTCATCCCATTGCTGTTGCAAAAATTTGTACCGAAGAAATAGGATTGGGAATCCGATCTACCATTTGCTCTTTATTGCATGATACAATAGAAGATACGGATGTGACATTGGAAGATGTACAACGTGAATTTGGAAGTGAGATTGCAAAAATTGTGGATGGGCTTACCAAGATCTCAAATATTGTAGATGTAAATGCATCGCAACAAGCAGAAAATTTTAAAAAGATTTTATTAACACTTACCGATGACCCACGGGTGATATTGATAAAGCTGGCGGACCGGCTTCATAATATGCGTACACTGGATAGCATGAAGAGGGAAAAGCAATTGAAAATTTCTTCGGAAACCGTTTATGTATATGCACCACTTGCTCACCGCATGGGTTTATATACTATTAAAACCGAGATGGAAGATTTGGCCATGAAATATATGGAGCCGGAAACTTTCAAAGACATTGCACAAAAACTTTCTGAAACAAAAAGAGAACGGACCCGCTATGTAAATGAATTTATAAAACCCATTGTTGAAAAATTAGAGAAAGCTGAATTTAATTTTGAAATCTTTGGTCGCCCCAAAAGCATTCATTCCATCTGGAATAAAATGAAAAAAAAATCAGTGACTTTTGAGGAGGTGTATGATTTATTTGCCATCCGGATTATTCTTGATTCGGTTCCTGAAAAAGAAAAGGAAGAATGCTGGAAAGTGTATTCAATTATCACCGATGAGTATCAACCATCAACCCAAAGATTGAGAGACTGGTTGAGCAACCCGAAAAGTAATGGTTACGAAGCATTGCATACAACCGTAATGGGACCCGAAGGACGCTGGGTGGAAGTGCAGATACGGACAAAACGTATGAATGAAATTGCAGAGAAAGGTTTGGCAGCTCATTGGAAGTATAAAGAAGATTCCGGTGATGAAAGCCGTTTTGATAAATGGTTTCAGCAAATACGGGAAGTAATTTCAAATCAGGATACAGACAGTATCGATTTTTTACAGGATTTTAAAACAAGTTTTCTTGCCGAAGAAATTTATGTATATACTCCAAAGGGCGATGTAAAAATGCTGCCAATCGGATCTACAGCATTGGATTTTGCTTTTTCAATTCATAGTGCCATTGGTATAAAAACGATTGGGGCCAAACTCAATCATAAATTAGTGCCCATCAGTCACAAACTGCGCAGTGGAGATCAGGTGGAAATAATAACGAGCAATAAACAAAAACCCAATGAAGATTGGTTGGGATTTGTAGTTACATCAAAAGCAAAAGGCCGGATCCGTGATGCACTCAAAGAAGAAAAAAGAAAAATAGCCGATGATGGAAAATATACACTTCAGAAAAAGATAGAAGGAATGGGTGCTGCATTCAATGTACATAATATTGAGGAAGTTGTTCATTATTATAAACATAGCTCGCCGCTTGATCTGTACTATAATATTGCCATTAAGAATATTGATTTAAAAGAGCTGAAAGATTTTAAGGTCTATGGCGATAAATTAGATTTTCCAAAACCGATAAAACAACCGGATCAAAAAACGGAAGAATATGTTCCTAATAAAAATATAAAAGATGCTGAGCTGATTATTTTTGGAGAAAGCAGCGATCGCATTGTTTATAATCTTGCTAATTGTTGTAAGCCCATTCCCGGTGATGATGTATTTGGTTTTGTAACTACCGGAAAAGGATTGACCATTCACCGGACGAATTGTCCAAACGCCACAAAGCTATTATCAAACTACGGGCATCGTGTTGTAAAAACAAAGTGGGCAAAGAATAAAGAAATTTCATTCTTAACCGGGGTACGGATAGTTGGAATGGATGATGTAGGCGTTATACATAAAATAACAAATCTTATTTCCGGTGAACTGAAAATAAATATTGCAGCATTGACAGTAGAAGCTAAAGAAGGATTATTTGAAGGGAATATTAAAGTGTATGTACATGATAAAGAAGAGTTAGACAGATTGGTTCAACGATTAACTGATTTAGGTGGTATAGAAACAGTAGAAAGATTTGATACAGAAGATTTAAATAATGCGGGATAAAAATATAGGTACTTGAAAATTTCGTTATGAAATAAATTAATTTTCTTTAAAAAATACGATTTCGATTTTCCTCACCTAATCTAATTCAAACGATGGGAATTGATAGCTGATTTCAAAACGATTTTACTTACCTTGTTCACCAGAATAAAACTCCAAATCTTTTACTAATTGCTTTTTGGGATGCCATTTTTAAGATTTTTTATTTTTTTATTTACTCTTTATTTTTACTCTTCTTCAATAAGCGGACAGGGTTTTTCATTCAACTGTACCCGTGATACTTTATTACCAGGTTGTCCAGCCATATCATGTTTTAATTTAAAAGCAATCGTACCGGATATACATGGCTTAACAGATAGTTATACCATTAACTCACTTTCTGGATTCGGCGTTCAGGCCTGTTCTCCCACTTATGTATTTCCAAATGATCCCGGTACATCAGCTAATCTTAATTCAGATGACTTTTATAGTGCTGTTATTAATATTGGATTCCCATTTCCTTTTTACGGTACAGTTTATAATAACCTTATTGCAAGTACAAATGGTGTAATAAGTTTTGATATATCAAAAGCTGGCGCACCTGCACATTGGAGTATTTTGAATGCAACGATTCCTCAAGATTTACCCAGCACATTTTATGACAAAGCTTTAATAATGGGTCCTTATCATGATTTGGATCCCAGTTCACCAACTTCACCATCTCAATTAATTCAATACACAACAGTAGGTGCTGCTCCTTTTAGAAAATGGGTGTTAAGTTATTATAGGGTTCCATTATACGGCAATGCTATTTGTAATTCGCTTATTGAAAATACGTACCAGATTATTTTGTTTGAATCAACAGGTATAGTTGAAGTAAAAATTTTTGATAAGCAAATTTGTAATAATTGGAATCAGGGACGGGCAATGATTGGCATACAAAATTTTAATCGTGACAATGGTGTAATGCCGGCCGGCAGAAGAGCTTCAGATGCACCATGGGGAAATATGGGTATGAATGAAAGTTGGCGTTTTATTCCTTCAGCAGGGCCCACTCTTTTTAGAAGAGTGGAATTATATACATTGGGAGGCATTTTTATTACAACTGGCACAACTACAGCACTTGGAAATGGATCTCTTGAAGCAATCTTTCCAAATATATGTCCACCGGCTGGAGCTACTACTCGTTATATTGTAAAATCTTTTTATACAAAAATTGATGATCCTGCAGTTGAAATTTTTGGAACAGATACTTTACAGGTAACCCGATCGGCAAATTTAATTTCTACTTTAAGTACAACTTCTGCAAGTTGTTCTGCGGCTACAGGTACTATTACTGCAACTAATACAAGCGGAGGAACACCCCCATATCAATTTTCGTTAGATGGAGTTGTTTGGCAGTCATTAAATATTTTTACTGGTTTGGCAAGTGGCAATTATAATATAAGAATCAGGGATGCTTCAGTTACTTGCACTGCAAACTATCCGGTTACTATTTCCATTTCTGGATTGATAACTGCAACTACTATTTCAACTCCCACTTCTTGTGCAGGTGTAAATAATGGAGTAATCACTGTATCTCCAACAAGCGGTGCAGGCCCATTTAGCTTTTCTTTAAATTCAGGACCACCACAAGCAAGCAATGTTTTCAACAATCTTGCTCCAGGTTTATACTCGATTCTTGTCAGAGACATTACTACAGGTTGTACTTCATCTTTAATTCAAGTTACAGTGGACACAGGTGCAGTCATCACTGCTACAGCAACGCCATCAAATGTATTATGTAATGGCGGAAATACGGGTTCGATAACAGTTTCAAATCTTACACCAGGTACTGCACCATTTGAATATTCATTAAATGGTACTATTTGGCAAACATCTCCAACTTTCAACGGATTAACTGCCGGCATGTATACCGTTTTTTTCCGCGAAGCAAATGGATGTCAAAGTTCAATGATCGTTACAGTTTCTGAACCGTCAATACTTCTTTCATCAAGTAGTTTAGTTCCGGTAGTTTGTTATAGTCAAAATAATGGGAGAATAAATATTTCTGCTACTGGTGGAGTGGCACCTTATCAATATTCATTAAATGGTGCAGCCTTTCAAAGCAGCAATTCATTTAATGTGACAGCTGGAAATTATATCGTAACGATTCGGGATACGAATGGATGTATGAGCACACAAAATATTTCAATGACTGAGCCTTTGCCGATCGTTGCAACTGCAGTTACATTAACTGCAAGTTGTGATGGAGGAAATGATGGTAGAATAACCGCATCCGCAACAGGTGGCAATTCTTCTTATCAGTATTCAATCGATGGTTCAAATTATCAGGCATCAACTATTTTTAATGTATCGCCAGGAATCTATTCGGTTATTGCAAAAGATAATTTGAACTGTACAGATACGGCTACAAATATTATTGTTGCATTAAGTTCGAACCTTACTCATACTCCGTTACCAGATCAGATTATTTGCGAAGGAAGTTCGACACCAATAAATTTTGTTTCAAATGCTACAAATTATTCCTGGAGCCCTCCAGTTGGTTTGAGCAATACAAATACAGCAGCTACGATTGCTAATCCAACTACATCTCAACAATATATAATTTCTTACACACTCGGCAGGTGTACTGAGGAAGATACAATGCTCTTAAATATCAATGCGGCTCCAATTCCGGATGCAGGCCCAGATGGTCTTATTTGTTATGGACAATCATATCAAATGCAGGCCAACGGTGGGGTAGTATATAACTGGACTCCCGCAACTTTTTTAAGTGGCACAAATTCGGCATCACCTACAGCAACTCCGAATAATACCATGACATATACGATGCGAATTATTACTGATTTGAATGGATGCCCTTCGTTAACAACTGATCAAATGACAATAAATGTAACACCACCAATAAAAGTGAAAACATTTCCAAAAGATACAGTGGTATATGCCGGAGATTTGTTTCAGTTAAATTCCGTATCAATTGCTAATATTTACAACTGGTCACCATCGTTTGATTTAAATAACCCAACAATTCCAAATCCGTTTATTACCGTAAACAACGATGTAACTTATACTGTAACAGCAAGCACTGTAGCAGGATGTAAAGGTGAAGGGTATATTAATATCAGAGTTTATAAAGGACCCGATCTTTATTTTCCAACTGCATTTACACCAAATGGCGACGGATTGAATGATGATTTCAAACCATTTCCGGTGGGTATTGAAAAACTAAATTATTTCCACGTATTTAATCGTTGGGGGCAAATGATTTTTAGTACAAGTTCATTGTATAGAGGATGGGATGGAACTATAAATGGAGTGAAACAAGCATCCGGAACTTTTCCATGGATAATTCAGGGAATAACCAAAGATGGGAAGTTGGTTACCAAAAAGGGGACGGTGGTATTAGTCAGGTGATAGTTGAGGAATTGATATTAAGTTCAGAGAATCCGTGAGATAGTCAGGCTTTCAGATTTATCATCTATTTCAAATGCGTAATTTTTGCCAAAGAATGATTTGTGGAAAGAATTTTTAAAAGAGCTTCCGGAATTAGGCGGTGGCTTTTTTTGTTCCCTTATTTTTGCCGCCGTTGAAAGAAAGTAAGAAATAAGAGGTGAATAATGAGAGTAGTTCTAAATTGACTTTTAATAAGAATAATTTAATTAATAATGCTATTATGGTAGATGTAATTCTTGGTTTACAATGGGGCGATGAAGGCAAAGGAAAGATTGTAGACTTTTTTGCTAAAAATTATGATGTGGTGGCACGTTTTCAAGGTGGCCCCAATGCCGGGCATACCCTTTATGTGGGTGATAAAAAAGTAGTATTGCATCAAATTCCTTCCGGAGTATTTCATGAAAATAAAATTAACCTGATTGGAAATGGTGTGGTGCTAGATCCCATAACATTAAAAAAAGAATGTGATACGGTTGCATCCTTTGGTGTTGATTATAAAAAAAATCTTTTTGTGGCGGAGCGGACACATTTAATTCTTCCTACACACCGTGCATTGGATAAAGCTGCCGAACTATCGAAAGGAACTCAGAAAATTGGAAGTACATTGAAAGGCATTGGACCTGCTTATATGGATAAAACAGGTCGCAATGGTATTCGGGTTGGCGATTTATTGGATAAAAATTTTACTACTTCCTATATCAAACTCCGGATGAAGCATCAGCGGTTGCTGGATAATTATGCTTTCAGCGAAGACATTACCGCATGGGAAGAAGAATTTTTTGAAGCACTGGAATTTTTAAGAGAGTTGAATATTGTAAAAGGTGAATATTTTATAAACGATCAAATAGCAAAAGGTAAAAAAGTTCTTGCCGAAGGTGCACAGGGTAGTATGTTGGATATCGATTTTGGAACTTTTCCTTTTGTAACTTCAAGTAGTACAATTACGGCGGGTGTATGTAATGGGTTAGGGGTAGCACCGCAAAAAATTGTAGATGTGTTTGGCGTTACTAAGGCATATTGTACCCGGGTAGGCGGCGGACCTTTTCCTACTGAATTAGAAAATGAAACAGGAGAGGAGTTGAGAAAAATCGGGAATGAGTTTGGGGCTACTACTGGTCGTCCACGTCGTTGCGGATGGATTGATTTAGTAGCGTTGAAATTTGCCTGTATGGTAAACGGCGTTACAAAAATTATTATGACAAAAGCCGATGTGCTGGACACCTTTAAGGAACTGGAAGTTTGCACAGCCTATACTATTGGTGGCGTTGATACAGTTGAAGTGCCAATGAATATGAGCAAAATGGCGATAACACCCCTTTATAAAAAATTTGCTGGCTGGGGAGTACCGGTTACAGATGAGAAAAAGGTTGAGAATTTACCCGCAACAATGAAAAGCTATGTTGAATTTATAAATAACTACCTTGGTGTAAATGTTCATTATATTTCGAATGGTCCGGGAAGGGATCAGTTGATACATGTGGGCTAAAATAAAATAGTTTGAGTTTTGTAATTTGGGTAATAAAAATTTAATCAAAAAAATTGTGGCAAAAAATTTGGCAATTTAAAAACTTCGCTGAAATTTTACGTAAACAATCCTATCAAGACTATGTCAAAATCAATTAAATTAACAAAGGACACCGGAAAAGTTTTTAATGAAACCGGAAAAGATAATGCAGAGAAGCTATCTTCAAAATCGAAAAAAGAAATAGAAGATGATGATGATGATTTTGAAGATGATGAAATTGAAGTAAAAGCAACGGCTAAAAAAAGTGGTGCTAAAACCACAGCAAAAAAAGGAAAAGAAGATGATGACGATGATGATAGCGGCACCGATGAAAAAGATGAATGGGAAAAAGGAGAAGAGGAAGAAACCTGGGATCCAGACTTTGATGAATTTGAGTTGCCAACTTCGAAAGGGAAAAAATCGGGCAAGGGTGGCGATGATGATGACGATATGAAAGTAGATGATGAGTTTAAAGATTTGTTTGGCGGTGGTGATGATGACGAAGATGGTGATGACGATGATTATTAAAATTCATTTCACCAGATTTCAGGTAAATTTATTTTTTTGAATAACAAAATTTCTATTCGCACCGCATTTCCTGTTACTAATTTTAATATTATAAAAACTAAGATGCTGGATTGGGTAAACCAATTCGGCATTTTTTGTTTTTTAGATAATCATAGTTATCAGATAGAACCACATAGTGAAGAATGTTTGCTGGCTGCTGGTGTTAAAAGAGATTTAAGCTGTAATGCCGGAAATGCCCTGGAACAATTACAGCAGTTCATCAATGATAAACCCTCCTGGCTGTTTGGTCATCTGGGGTATGATTTGAAAAATGAAGTTGAAGATTTGTCTTCCAATCATCCGGATGGAATTGAATTTCCGGATTTGTATTTTTTTGAACCCGAAATTATCATCCGGCTAAGTGAGCATGAAATTAGAATAGAAGCAGAAGACCCAACGAAAATATTTACAGCAATAAACAGAACCGAAATTCATGAGTTAGTTTCATCCCAAAAAGTTGAAATTAAAAACCGGATAGAAAAAGAAGAGTACTGTAGCATCATCAATAAATTGAAACAACATATTCTGCGCGGCGATTGTTATGAACTCAATTTTTGCCAGGAGTTTTATGCGGAGGATGCTAAAATAAATCCGTTAGAAGTATATAAAAAGCTTTCTGCACTTTCTCCCAACCCATTTTCGGCATTGTATAAGTTAAACAACAAATGGTTGATTTGCGCCAGTCCGGAGCGGTATATAAAAAAACAGGGAAACCATATTCTTTCGCAACCCATTAAAGGCACATCAAAAAGAAATCTTCAAAATAAGGCTGATGATGAAAAACAAAAAGTGGATTTATACAAAAGTAAAAAAGACAGAAGTGAAAATGTAATGGTGGTGGACCTGGTAAGAAATGATTTGGCAAAAGTTTGTAAAGACGGAACCGTACAGGTCGATGAACTCTATGGCATTTATTCTTTTCCACAAGTACACCAGATGATTAGTACTGTAAGTGGTGAATTGAAAGAGGACATTTCATTCAATGAAATTATAAAAGCAAGTTTTCCTATGGGAAGTATGACAGGTGCACCAAAGAAACGGGTAATGGAACTGATTGAACGATATGAGAAAACCAAACGTGGTATTTTTTCAGGAGCTCTTGGGTATGTCAATCCAGATGGTGGATTTGATTTTAATGTTGTAATAAGAAGCATTTTGTACAATTCCGAAAGCAAATATCTTTCTTTCTCTGCAGGCAGTGCCATTACTTTTTACAGTGATGCGGAAAAGGAGTGGGAGGAATGTGAAATGAAAGCTGGGGCGATGAAGGAAGTGGTAAAATAAATCTCAAAACCCCTTCTTCGGTTCATTCGCTGTATTCATTAACAATAGCATACTCTCATTGAGTATCTCCCCTTTTTTTACAGTAAAGAGTTCTAATTTATCTACAGGCAATCGTAATTCATAACTATTTCCACCGGCCAATGTTTTATCAATATTGGGATTGTAACGGTTAAAACTAATAATGTCCATTGCAATTTTTCCCGTTATCACAACTGAGTTATACCTGCCGCTAATCGTTATAGTTTTGGAATTATTTATTTCTTCAGTTGTAAGTTCAGTAATCAGTGTTGCATTACTAAGTTTAAGATCGTTTGATTCTTGTTTTGTAAGTGTAGTTATGCCGCCACCCCCTTCCATAATATAATGTGTGGCTATAAACTTTTTTACATGATTCTTTGATTCGGCAGGCAGATAGTTTTGTAATGTCCAAAAATCCCTGCTTTTGCTTTTTCG
>JANOFP010000253.1:0-7122 GCA_031413675.1 Bacteroidota bacterium | reverse complement strand
CGCCTGAGGATACCGGTCATCATCACCTACGCCCTCGTGGCGGCCGTCATCGTGATTTCGACGTTCCTAATTTTTGGTATCTTGTTCCGCCGGACTTGATTTTGACAAACTTGACCTGAGGGATTTGAAAATGCCGGTTAATTAATATTTTGAATTGCTGTGATTAAAATATAAGTTTAGCCTCATTTCTTAATAACCCCAACGGGGTGATATGATTATAGTAAGACATGTTAACAGGAGACCAAAACCCCGAAGGGGTGACATAATCAAAATGCCTTATCAATCGTTCCATTCAAACAAATACTTTTCATCAAATTCAATTTCAAATTTTTTCAGAAAATCAGTGTACTCCTGCTTAAAGGTTTTCTTTTAATGATGTTTTTCCTGGTTAAGGATATAGTCATACACTTTACCAATATGAGAATGTGAATAGGAGAATGCACCGTAACTTTCCTGCCATGCAAATTTCCCTTTTACAAAATTTTGATCATTAACAAAATTTGATGCATTGTTCTTAATATCCCTTACCAAATCTGATATTGCCATATTGGGTTTTAACCCTACAAAAGCATGAATATGATCAGGCATACCATTAACAATAATTGGCTTTTGTCCTTTACCTTTAATAATTCCGGTCATATACTTATGTAGTTCAGTTTTCCAGCTATTTGCAATAAGATTCTCTCTGCCTTTTACAGCAAAAACAATCTGAATATAAATTTGCGAAAATGTTCCGGGGATGATGAATAAATTTTGTGTTTAGATATGTCACCCCTTCGGGGTTATTTTCAACAATTTACATTAAACTATAATAATTACAACCCTTCGGGTTTGAGACCAGCATCTCAAAATAAGAATTAGCCGAAAAATGAAAACAGAATTTCATCTCAGACATCCATCTTAAATTTGCCTGCATACTACAGGTAACTTCTTGCTTCTTTCTTACATTTGCAAAGTGAAACAATTTGAAGTTCCCCTATTTTACCGAAGCCCGTTGATTACCGCAATTAAAAAAAAGCGGAAAGAAATTGATAAGATGAAAAGCCCGTCTAGTCAACCGGGCAGGGACTTCTCCCCTACTCTTCTTGATTTTGGCCCTCTTCAAATCTATCTTGCCCGTCATTTTGGTTTTTGCTATGGTGTGGAAAATGCAATTGATATTGCCTTTCGGACTGTAGAAGAAAATCCCGGAAAAAGAATTTACCTGCTAAGTGAAATGATACATAACCCGCAGGTGAATGCAGACCTTCAGGCTCATGGGATTCAGTTTATGCAAGATACCTATGGCAAACAATTAATTTCTTTCGATGAAATAAACAAAGAAGATATTGTCATCATTCCGGCGTTTGGTACTACACTCGAAATAGAAGAACGATTAAATAAAAAAGGTATTCAAACAGAAAAATATAATACGACCTGTCCTTTTGTTGAAAAAGTTTGGAACCGAAGTGAAGATATTGCAAAGAAGAATTACACGATTGTTATACATGGTAAACCAAATCATGAAGAAACAAGAGCAACATTTTCTCATGCAGCAGCCAATGCGGCTTCGGTTGTGGTAAAAAATATGGATGAAACAAAAGAGTTAGCAAAATATATTACAGGTGAAAAAGCATTTGATAATTTTTATTCGGAGTTTGCCGGACAATATTCAAATGGTTTTGATGCAGCAAAGGATTTACAACGAATAGGCGTAGTTAATCAAACAACCATGCTTGCCAGTGATACACAAACCATCTCCGATTTTTTAAAACAAACCATGCAGCAACACTTTAGTTTGGATGAAAAAAATATTGAAGAACGATTTGCCGATACCCGGGATACGCTTTGTTATGCTACCAACGATAATCAAACAGCAGTAACGGGTATGTTAGAAACTCAAGCGGATTTAGCAATTGTAGTTGGTGGTTACAATTCTTCCAATACTTCACATTTGGTAGAACTCTGTGAAGAAAAATTACCCACCTATTTTATCAATAATGAAGAGAAAATAATTTCAGCGAAAGAAATACGACATTATAATTTTCATGCTAAAGAAGAAATAATAACGACGGGCTATCTGCCACAAAAAAATCCAGTTAAGATTTTAATAACCAGCGGTGCATCTTGTCCGGATGCTTTGGTGGAGGGGGTGATAAATAAATTAGCCGCTTATTATTCAGCCAATTTTAGTACAGAAGAGCTTATAAAGCAATTTGTATAACATGGTTGAAGAAATTTCAGGAGATAGCTATTATCTTTACAAAAGCTGAAATCGTAAAATTTTAAACTAAATTATATATGAAAGTTTTAGTTGATATACAAGATAAACAGGCTTCATTCGGAATGGAAGTTTTACGCAGCCTTAGTTTTGTTAAGAAAGCAAAACCGCTTTCTAAATCTACGATTCAATTATGGGATGATTTGAAAGATGCAGCAAGTGAAGTACGACTCCACAAACAGGGAAAGCTAAAATTGAAAACCGCTCAACAACTTCTTGATGAGTTATAATATTATCCCAACACACCGTTTTGAAAAAGAATTAAAACGACTCATAAAAAAGTTTCCTTCACTTAAAAAGGAATTTGCAATTTTAATTGAATCTGTTTCAGAGAATCCAGCTTCTGGCACTTTCATTGGCAATCATTGTTATAAAATCAGGATTGCGATTGCAAGTAAAGGAAAAGGAAAACGGGGGGGTGCAAGAGTAATTACATATTTGTATATACAAACTGAATCAGTTTATTTACTTACTATCTATGATAAGTCTGAAAAAGAAGATGTAAGAGAAAATGAATTACAAATAATGATCCTGAATCTGGAGTTATAAAATAAGAATAACGGGACATACAAATCCAAATTAACATCATAATCACACCGCATTAATAATCACTACTAACCTTCATATATCCTTTTCGTTAGTGCATCGTTTTCCAAAATGTTTCCCCCCGGATTATATAAAAATTTTTAGAATAAAAAAATGCCCTGATCGATACAGGGCATTTCCAGGTTTTTTCATTGCTGTTTTATTTATATAGCAATTCATAATACTCATGTGCCATTCTGTTACTGTCAAACTGAAAACGAACATCCCGCATTCCATTTTTCATTACTGAACGCCAGGTATCATAATCATTATAATAAAGTGGCAAAATTTCATTTTCCAAAATATCATACATTTTATTCAAATCATATTCGTCCTGCTCATGGGTTGCCATACTTGCATAATCCGCTTTCGGCACTACAAATCCATTGTGTCCATGATTCATGAACTCGGGTATCCATCCATCATCTGTTGAGAAATTTACAGCTCCGTTCATTGCAGCAGTCATACCACTGGTACCTGAAGCTTCTCTTGGCACCCTGGGATTATTAAGCCATGCATCAGAAGCTTGCTTCATTCTTTTTGAAAGTGCCAGTTCATATCCGATCATCACCGATACGTTTTTATAATTCTTACTCAGATGCACCAGGTTATTAAATTCAGAGATAGCTGGATAATCTACCGGATACGGTTTACCTGCCCAGATAATTTGAACTGGATATTTTGTGCTGCTTATTAGTTTTTCAAACCGATCTTCATCGGTTGTTATCATATTGGCTCTTTTATAACCCGCAAAACGCCGTGCCCACACGATGGTAAAAATATTGGGATCAAATACTTTTCCGGTTTGATCGGCAACGATTTCAAATGCCCTTCTTTTTAAATGCTTTTTACGATCATCAAAAGCCCAATCATTTCCTTCTTCCATAAAACGGTATAACTGTTTATCTGCCCAATACCGCCAGTTTTGTGCGTTGGTAATTGAAATAATGGGACAGATCCCTTCTTGTTTTTTCCACATATCTCTTGAAACAACACCATGCAATTGAGAAACACCATTTGCAAGTCTTGCAAAACGAAATGCTGCTAACGAATGATTAAACTTATCATCATGCAGATCGCATATTTTTTTTACTTCATCAATTGTAAGACCACAGAAATAACTCATTTTATGACAGAGGTAAATGTCATGCTTTTCATTTCCGGCTTCCTCCGGAGTATGTGTTGTAAAAACAAACCGCTTTTTTACCTCGTCAATATTTTTATTAAATTTTTTATACAGATAAAATGCAGAAGAGACTGCATGTGCTTCATTCAAGTGATAGCGATCAGCAGTGAATCCTATTTCATCCAATAATTTTGCACCCCCTACGCCCAATAAAATAAACTGAGCTACTTTGGTAGCTACATTCGCATCATATAAACGATGAGAAATTGTTTGGGAAACATAATCGTTCTCCGGAAGATCGGTTGATAATAAAAACATGGGGGCCGACTTAAATGTTTCCGGATTCAGGTAATACGCTTTTACCCAAACCGGATGTTCATGTACCGTAATCTGAAATTTGATTCCGGTATCTTCCAGGAAAGAATAATTTTTCTCCATCCAGGTTACCTGTAATGTTTGATCCTGATTACGTGCCTGATCGTAATATCCATACTTCCATAAAATACCAATGCCAATAAGATTTTGTCGTAGTTCGTAAGCACTCCGCATATGCGAACCTGCTAAAAAACCCAAACCACCGCTATAAATTTTTAAGGGTTGATGCACAGCAAACTCCATTGAAAAATAAGCGATTGATTTTGAATAACGATCATCAATCTGGTACGGAACTTTAAAATTTTTAAAACTCATTTAAATTATTTTAGAAGAGTGTGCAATATAACTGCAAAAAAATAAAACAGCTGTTTGTTTAAACCCGGAATTACCTGATAAATATTCACAATAAGGGGATAAGTAAAAGTGCAATCGTTTGAAAAATATTTCAAGATTGGGTTACCTTTTTTACTTTTTGGGTTTTATATATTTCTTTTTTGCATAGTTGCCGTTAAAAGAACATCGCAAACCACGATGCGATCCACAACCGTCTACTTCCTTTACCGTAACAGAAGAAGTAGAAAAAATAAATTGCATCACACAAGGGTCGCCATTTGCTTTATATTCTGCCGTATTTTTTCCGGTAAATTTTGCTTCACCTTTTAATTCACCGTTGCATTGTCCCTTTTCTTTTTCAAAACGGATAAAGAATATGAACTGATCTGTTTTTTTTCCATCCCGGATTGATACAAGATTGTTTTTTTCTGAGGAGTAATCGGCAGCATATTTTTGTTTACGTGGTAATGTGTCAATCGGGTTTATCTGCTCTTTTATTTTTTCATCTAACTGTTCGGTCATTATCAGCATAAAGTTTCGGGCATCATTATTCAATACATAAACATCTTTTCCATCACTTACGGTTCCATCTGCATTGCGTCGTGAAATAATTTTTGAAATATTATAATTTCTGTCTATAGAAATAGATTGAGTTGTAGTCGGTGATACATCAGGTTTTAATAAATTAATTGCCGCCATAAATTTTTCATCTTTATCAAAACAAAAAAGAAGGAGAGCTTTGGTTTCGCCAGCCATTGCTTTCATCAGCAAATAATTAGTTTTGCTGTCATCTTCCATCCTACCCAGCGGATAGCTATTTGGTTTTAATCCTTTTCCAAAAATTTTTGATAAAATACTGTCTGGCACAAATTTGATAATTGATTTATAGCTTATAGCTGATGTGTCTTTTGCTTTTTTCAACAATACAGTATCCCCAAAAGATAAAGCACCTGATGCTATCGGAAATAAAGCAATCAAATCTTTTACATCCGTTAATTCACCATCTGCTAGTGGTTTCTTTTTTTCGTTACAAGCTGAAAATAAACCAAGCACAAACAAGACAATTATAACAATCAAACCTTTTTTCAAAACAGTCATTGAGCAAATTTTACCGAAAGTAAAATAAATTATTCTGCATCGCTTGGTAAATTGAAATAGTTTTTTTAGGTTTGTCTAAATTTTATTTTAGACATGGTTAATTTTTCAACCAGTGAGGAGAATCATATTAAAACAATTTTTCACTTACAACAGAAAGCAGAAACCGTAACGACGAACGAACTGGCGGAAGGTATCGGGACCAAACCCGCTTCTGTTACGGATATGCTGAAAAAACTGAAAATAAAAAAAATGGTTCACTATCAACCCTATCAGGGTTTTCGATTAACTGCCGAAGGAGAAAAATATGCATTGGGCATCATTCGCCGTCATCGCCTGTGGGAATTCTTTTTAAGTGAAAAGTTAAATTTTAAATGGGATGAAGTGCATGCCGTGGCAGAAGATCTGGAACATGTAAGCAGTCGTCAATTGATTGAACGGTTAGATGCGTTTTTGGGGTTTCCAAAATTCGATCCGCATGGCGACCCGATACCCGATAACCAGGGTCGTGTGGAAATAACCCAGCAACTGATGCTTAGTGAAATTAAATCAAATAAAATAGTAACAGTTTCACAAATAAAAAATCAATCCGCTCAATTACTAGAAATGCTGAAGCACCAACAAATTCAATTAGGCACAAAATTAGAAATTAAAAGAAGATTTGAATTTGACAATTCAATCGAAATAAAAATCAGAAACAAACCTGCATTTATAATGAGCGAACAACAGGCGCAAAATATTTTTGTAATAAATGGATAACAAAATACACGATTATTCTTCATTGAGTGAAGTACATCAATCAGTAGATACGACTAACAGCCGCAGGCCGGGTTGGAGAAAGATATTGGCATTTTTTGGACCGGCATATATGGTAAGTGTTGGCTACATGGACCCCGGTAACTGGGCCACAGATCTTGCAGGGGGCAGTCAGTTTGGTTATAAATTAATCTGGGTTTTATTAATGAGTAATCTGATGGCTTTGTTATTGCAAAGTTTATCAGCAAGATTAGGAATTGTAAGAGGGAGAGATTTGGCACAAGCAAATAGAGAAACATATCCGAAGTATGTAAACTATGCCCTGTACGGTCTTGCAGAAATTGCAATAGCCGCAACAGATCTTGCAGAAATATTGGGTATGGCCATCGGTATTCAATTACTCACCGGGCTTCCATTAATATGGGGCGTATTAATAACGGTGCTCGATACATTCCTTTTTTTATTACTGCAACGATTGGGCATTCGCAAAATGGAAGCCTTTATTATTTGCCTTGTTGCGATTATCGGTTTATCATTTCTGGTAGAAATTATTTTAGCAAAACCTGATTTAGGAGAAGTAGTAGTTGGTTTT
>JANOFP010000252.1:0-8457 GCA_031413675.1 Bacteroidota bacterium | reverse complement strand
CTTCTACCGGTTGATTAAATCCAACCTTATCCATAACTCTTGCCCTAACGAATTCAGTATAATCTTTTCCTTCCGTAAATTTTGACTGGGCCGTTTTTGTTTTATCAGAATTTTTTTTATAAGAAATTTTTGTGCCGGGGTTGGGGTTGCCCTGGCTGTTACAGCTTGTTACACTTCCTAAAATTGCTGCATTGATAAAAAGAAGTGGGAAAATATAATTTTTCATTTGTTTTGGTTTAAAATTAATATTTTTTTGTTCACTAATGTAAATCAAATTCTGATACCGTGATGCGTTCCGCCACGCATCACTTGTTTTGAAAATACAGTTGCATGAGACACAAAACCGGCTTTGCATTAAAGACCTTATTGCAGACAGGCATGAACCAAGGCGAAGAAAAGTTTATAAAATTTACTTAGGCAATCTTTTGCTATACCAGGTTATTTGCCCACGATGATTGGCAAAATGCTCCACCACATGAAACCATTTACAGTAATTATTCCAATCCCAGTCTTTCGTTTCGCCGGAAAGCAGCCAGTCATCATCTCTTTTTTTCATTTCCATTTTTGTATTAGCTCTTACAGCATTCATCGCTTCCACATAATACTCCAATTTATTGCCACTGATTTTTGTTTGTGCATCGGCACCTAATTCCATTGCCACATTCCACTTAGCTTTATTTTCTTTTGAAAAATCGTTGAGGTTATTAAAAGTTATATCCTGGTAAATAACTTCTGTAGCTGCCACATGCATCATTAATGCCCCAATTGAATTGGAATCTTTATCATGCAGACGATCCAATTGCTCCACCGTTAATTTTTTTGTGACATTGATTACGGAGTTACTGATCCAGTCAAGCATTGAGATCAGGGTACCGATCTGCGGCGTATAACCTTCCATCGGACCAATATGATTGATATTACCATCTGCTGCTTTAGCAGGACTCGCAATACTTTGCCCGGGCAAAAATAAGCTGCCAGCGAAAGCCGACAAGCCAACCATACCCATAAATTTGCGACGATCTAAATTTTTATTTTTCATTGTTGCTTTTTTAAAATATTAAAATAAATGGTTTTGATATAAACCGAAATAAGGGAACTTATTATACAATGACATTTAAAGATAAAATAATTTAATTGACCAGTAGTGCATTGATTTATTTGTTTCAATGACCACTTGTTTCGAAATACGATTGCAAACAATTGTAGTTTGTCAGCTTTATTTGAATTGATGGCTAATATATAGTCGTAACTGTCCCGCAGTATTGTGGGAGACTAAGCATACTTGTCCCGATTCTTCGGGAACAATCCTATAATTTTATTATTTCCTATTGGTTTCGGTTTGCTGAAACATTTATCCCGCCTCAAGCGGGACTACAGACAACGGCAGCTACTTTCATGCTGGGATTAAATCAAAACCAATAGTATCTTGTGCAGATAAATATAAAATATTCACGACAATCCGAAACATGGGAAAATGCAAGGGCAGCCCAATGCTTTTTCTAACAAGATTAAAATAATTGCAGACCGATGCAAATAACAATTTTCACCCGGAGCAAATTGATAACGATACCTGGAATTTGTTTGAAGTTAAACAAGAAGGGAATATTTTATTGACTACGCTTACCAGAACTATAGGGTAGTAAAGAATAGTAAGGATGCAGAATTTCAAGGTTATGCATATAAAACAGAACGTCTTAAATTTAAAATAATTATGAATCATTTTCAATACATCCTGATGAAAACAAAGAAAAAACAATATTTATTTTTGTTTATTATTAATCTTTTACTGCTAAATACAATTTCAACAGGAAATAATATTTCATTAATTAAAAATGGTAAAAGCAATTATTCAATTATCATTTCGCCCATTGCAATTAATCAGGAACAGATAGCGGCAAAATTGTTGCAGGAGTATGTTTATAAAATTTCATCTTTTAGTCTCCCAATAAAGTATGCAAGCGAACAAAACCGACCATCAATATTTATTAAGCAAAATTCAAATTACCATCCAGACGGTTATTCCATACACACCAAAGGAAAAGATATTTATATTGAAGGAGGAAACCGCAAAGGCTGTATCTACGCAGTAATCTCTTTGCTTGAAAAATACATGGGCTGTAAATATTATAGCTCAACCTATCAGGTAATTCCCAGGAAATTAAATATTGTATTACCAGAAATTGATATTAGCGATGCGCCAAAAAATGATTGCCGCATTGTAAATATTTCAGATAAAATTGATGAAGACTTTCTTAACTGGAACCGTCTGAATACCATTGACGAATATTTTGCAAAAGGTTATTACGTTCATACGTTTAATAAACTGGTTCCCTGGCAGGTTTTTTTTAAACCCCATCCCGAATATTTTGCTTTCATGAATGGCAAAAGAATCATTGACCAGTTATGTCTTTCAAATCCCGATGTTTTGAAATTAACTTTGGCAAAATTGGAACACGACATAAAAGAGCAACCCGATAAATTGTATTGGTCAGTAAGTCAGAATGATAATTTTTCCTATTGCCAATGCGAAAACTGCAAAAAAATTATTGAAGAAGAAAAAAGTCCTGCAGGGCCCGTTGTCCGTTTTGTAAATGAAGTGGCAAAATATTTTTCTGATAAAATTATTTCTACACTTGCTTACCAATTCAGTCGCCCCGCCCCGGTAATTACAAAGCCGTTGGATAATGTACAAGTGATGCTTTGTACGATTGAATTAAACAGAAAAAAACCAATCGAAGATGAAATTTCAAGTCAGTCCTTTGTAAAAGATATTTCCGATTGGGGAAAAATTTGCAAGCGGATTTATTTATGGGATTACACTATTGATTTTGCCAATACAGTTTCTCCATTCCCTAATTTGCATGTGCTGCAACCCAATATCCAATTCTTCAGCAGGCAGAATGTAAAAGCACATTTTCAGCAATCGAATATTTCTACAGGACAGGAATTTTCTGAATTAAAACTGTATCTTATTTCCCGTTTATTATGGAACTCCGATGCAAATGAAGATGAAATAACCAATGAATTTCTAAATGGATATTATGGCAAAGCTGCAAAATGGATTAAGAAATACATTGACCAACTTCAGGCTGAATTGCTGAAGAGTAATGATGGGTTGGATATTTACGAACATCCTACTTCCCATCAAAATACATTTCTATCTGCTGACAATATAATTGACTACAATACCTATTTTAACCAGGCTGAAAAAGCAGTAAAGAATGATTCTGAAAAATTGAATCATGTAAAAGTATCACGACTTCCACTTTATTATGCCATGATGGAAATTGGCAAAAATGATATGTTTGGTAAAAGAGGCTGGTATCGTGAACTTAATGGTGATTTCATTGGAAATAAATCAATGACTGACTTGTTGGAAGAATTTTATTCTACTTGTAAACAGGCAAATGTTAAGCAATTAAATGAATCGGGGCTTTCGCCAAAAGATTATTACGAAAGCAGTTTGCGATTTATTGACATCCAGGTAAAAGGTAATTCTGCTTTTAGAAAAAAAATGATTGCCCAACCACTGCCTTCCAAAAAGTACAGCAATGGAGATAAGTCTTTTTTGACTAACGGAGTCAGAGGCGCTAATGATTATAAAGTGCATTGGCTTGGCTGGGAAGGTGATGATTTTACACTGACATTAGATTTAGAAAAATCGGTACTTGCAAACAAAATAGAAATCAGTTCGCTTTGGGACGCCAAGAGTTGGATTCTGCATCCTGCAGAAATTTCCTGTTTTGTTTCTGACAATGGAAAAGACTTTGTTGATATCGGAAAAATTGAAACAAAAGGTAATCAGGAAAAAGAGGATGTTAACCGGATTTATAGTTTTAACGCTCATGCTTCAGCCATACGTTTTGTAAAGTTTGAAATAAAAGGAACCAATAAACTTTTCAACTGGCATCCATCAGCAGGAGGAAAATCGTGGGTTTTCATAGATGAAATTGTTGTTAAATGAACTTAGTAGTTTATTTTAAAAACATGAAAAATCTATTGCTCAGTGTGGTTTGTGTCCCCACGAACCACGCATCACTTACGGGCACGAACCAGCACTGAGGACAGTTTTCTTTTATTGCAGATTATTTGCAGGACAACGGGCGGATAGAAAACTAAAGGAACAATGGAATGATTTTTTTATATTTGAAATATTAAAATCAACTGTTATGAAAAAAATTCAACTGCTGATAATTGCTTCCACTATTATGCTTGCATGTGGATCAAATGAAACACCATCTGACAAAGATGATACTGAAACCCCCACTGTAAACAATAATAAAAAGACTGGTAAATTCGGTAGCTGGGAGCAGGACAATGAGGGCAATAAGTACAGGGAAGATTATGAATTAAAAGAAATGCTAAGCGGTTTTGAGCTTGTAAAATATACCCGCATCAACGGAGGACAGTTTGGTGGTGGATCCAGTACCACAAAATTTACTTTATGCAGCGATGGCAGTATGCAATATTATCATCAATCGCTTACTTCTGTTTCCGTTGAAGGGGCAGGAGGGAGTAGTACTTCGGAAGATGATGATAACGGAACCTGGAAAGCTGTTGAATCTGCAGACGGATACAAATTACTGATGACGACATCCACCAAATACGGAATCACAGGATTTATGGAGCTTAAACTCTTAGACTCTAAAATACAAATGGTGCGGTTTAACGAATGGCAGGAATTTCTTATGAAGAAAATAAATTGTTAGTTAATTGCATGTTTACTCAAAGCTGAGTTACAAATTAAGCACTGCCTGCCGGCAAGGGATTCAAGATTTTTCGTTTGCAACCAAGCATCGGTCCCGCCTCATGCGGGGCCGGAAAATAATTCTGCTTTAATAATGCTGTCTTTAATTTGTAGTTTGACAACTCCTTTGGAGTTGATAGCTATTTCTATTTCGCACCCTTCCCGATTTTTCAGGAACAACCCTATAATTTTATAATTCTTTATTGGTTTGAAGAATGAGAACACAACGGACAACCGGGTATCGCAAAATGCGATATCCGTATTTTTGAAAGACCTTAAATCTTATTCAATGGCAAAAACAAAAAAATCAATTGTTCTCGCTGATGAAGTGGTGATGAATAAAATTTTCCTGATTAGAAGTCAGAAAGTAATGATTGACCGTGACCTGGCAGAGCTGTAAGGAGTTGAAACAAAAGTATTAAAACAGGCTGTTCGAAGAAATATGGAAAGGTTTCCGGAAGATTTTATGTTCGGGATGAATAAAAAAGAGTTTACCAATTGGAGGTCACAAATTGTGACCTCCAATCAAGGTGACAGAATGGGTTTGCGGCATGCTCCATTTTGTTTTACAGAGCAAGGAGCTACAATGTTGTCTTGTATATTGAACAGTGAAAGAGCAATTACTGTAAATATTCAAATAATCAGAATCTTTACAAAGTTGCGTGAAATGATTGTAACACATAAAGACATTTTATTAAAACTTGAACAATTAGAAAAGAAAGTAACAGCACATGATGAAGATATGCAGGCAATTTTTTCTGCATTAAAACAATTACTCAACCCACCCCAGCCAACAAGACAAAGAGTTGGATATAGAAGAAGTAATGAAAAAGATTAAAGTAACTCCATACACTCTCCTAGCTTATTTATTGATTCTTCATGTTCAGTTATGAACAAAAGTTGAAATGCTTAAATACAGAAGATGACAATCGCAATGAAGCCCGGCCTCTCCTCTCCTTCGGAGAGGAGAACGAGAGGTGAGGCCATATCCTATAATTTTATTATTCTTTATTGGCTTCGATGAGTTGGAACATTTATCCCGCCTATGCGGGACTACGGACAACGGAGACCCCGAAGGAACTGAAAACTGAATGATATAACATCAAAATGATATAATATTAACAGCACCTGATATAACATCACCAGCACTAACCTGCCTTTTACTTTTTATATCTGCAAGTAAGAAGTTAAAAACCCATGAGTGAGACACATTATTAATTTCGATGGGAAAGAGCAATGTGATTCTTTGACCTATTAATTTCCGAATAGAATCGCCTTCTCTTTTTTTACCCTTCCCCGGATACATATTTTTTATTTTCATTTTTTCTTCTCCATCGTCCTTTTGATAATAAACGCTTTCTGCAAAAACGACTAAATCAGTACATCCTGATTTAGGCAAAATAATTGAGGGTGGTTGATATACGAAATATTCTTCATTGACGATTATCGTATGTTGTATTTTTTTATCTACTTCATTTGTCGTCATCACTATTCCATCCCAATTGACTTTAATACTTTCAGGAGATTTATTATAAAAGTCAATCACCAGGCCCTCCAAATAAAATTGAAATGTAATTGACAAGGTATCATTTTGATAGTATAGCTTACGTGGTTTTTGTGATTCTTTCATAGAAAACTTATAGGTGTAAATCATCTGGCCACAACTGCAAAGGCTGACTATAAGACCAATGTAAAATATTCGCCGGATGGTTTTTAAGAATTTAAAAGGAGATTCAGAAAGAAAAGGCTGACTTCGTTTCATAATAGTAAGTTTTAAAGTAAAATACTATATTACTATTCTCTCATAAAGCTACCCACGAAGTCTTCCGGAACAAAATTGAATTTTACAAAACGCAAAATTATTTGTTGCAAATTTTGCAAATGACCCGTTCTCCTTTGCATGATCCAGGAATTTTATTATTCTTTATTGGTTTCGAGTAGTTGGAACATTTTTCTGCCGAAGGCAGACTACGGACAACGGGCGGAGGCAACCCTCACTCACTTTATGGACCTGCCTGCCGGCAGGCAGGAACGAAACAGCACAGAGAAAAAATAAACAAACTGCAAAAGAGAATATTTAAGACTTTCATATTTTAAATTATCTTCATTAATATATTTTTAATATGAAAAAATTAATCCCTGCCGTTTTTATCAGCATCACAGTATCCCTTTCGTCCTGCGAAATTTTAAAACCGACACCCTATAGCCTTGTTCCTTCAGAATATGAAATGGCAATGGGTTTGAAAGATGCTTTGAGCCAGGGTTTAGTCAGAAGTTTTAATGCTTTTGCCGATCCCAATACAACTACGCTGGTGAGATTTGTTTTTCCCGGTGAAACAGAAAAAATAGAAAAGAAATTTAGAGGACTCGGTAACAATAAAATAGTAGACGATGTAATTGGAAATTTTACCCGTGCCACCCGATCAGCAGTAAATGCTGCCAATCCAAATTTATTAGCTGCAGTAAACGAGATGAGCATAAGAGATGCTGCTAACATAGTGGTAATGGATAACAAACGTGCTGCCACTGATTATTTTAAAGAAACAATGAAGCCGGTATTCATGGTGGTCATTCGTCCCATTGTAGAGAATGCTATAAAAGCAGAAGGGGCGGATAAAAGCTGGAGTGAAATAATAAATTATTACAATAGAATTCCTTTTATCGATAGACAGCCTGTAACCAGCCTTACTGATTATATTGCAGCCCGTGCTATTGACGGCATGTTTCGTGTTGTGGCCGATGAAGAAGAGCAGATAAGAACCAAATATGAATTGAGAAAAACAGATATGATGAAGAAAGTATTTGGTTATGCGGAGGAAGAGTTAAAAAGAAGGGCGCAGCAAAAGAACTAACTTCAGTTTATTCCTAAAAAAAACTCGGTTCTCCTTAGCATATCAGTATTTCAATATACTAACGAATATAAAAATTATAGAATTGTTCCCGAAGAATCGGGACAGGTATGGTTAGTCTCCCGCATAGGGCGGGACAGGTGCGACTAACCATCAGCTCAGATTAATCTTTTAATAGTAATGGCAGACACGAACCCAGGCGTTGATGCTATTATATATATAATGTACATACTAAAGGACGCCGTGATGCGTGTCCCCACGCATCACTTCTTTAAAGTATCTCCCATAAATCTTTTAAGAAAGAAAAATTCTTTTCATTCAGTTCATAATATTTTGCTGAAGAGTATTTATAATCGCAAGGGTCTTTAACCAATGACCATCTTTCGGCGAGAGGATTGTTGTGCATGTAATTCAGTTTTTGTGTTGCTACTTTTTTATTGAATAAAGGAACAGCCAGTGAATCTCTTTGCCAGAATTCATATTTCTTATTGTCTGCATCTACTTTATATTCATTCAGCTTTCCGCCGCCTTCGGCTTTCAGCATTTTTTTAAACTCATGTGCTGTAAATTTCAATAAAGAACCCTGTGGTGATTCTTTTCCGTTTGGTTCATTAATACACCATATTAAATGGATATGATTCGGCATGATGATAAAAGCATATACGTCTATTTTGCCTTCATCGGTTAGGTATTGCAATGACTCAATGATGACATCTTTGGATTTATCTTTTTCCAGTAACCGGTACCATTTATTGATAGTTGCTGTCCAAAAATAAATATCGCCGTATTCAATATGCGATTTTCTCCTTTCCTGGTTTAATGGTTTGTCCATGCTTATAAAGCTACTTCATTTCTTAATTT
>JANOFP010000251.1:0-2359 GCA_031413675.1 Bacteroidota bacterium | reverse complement strand
TGCATACCACCAATGATGGATGCTGCACTGCGGCTTACTCCCGGCACCATTGATATTACCTGCCAGCAACCAATGATAAATGAATTTAAAAAACTCAACTGATCTTCTGACTCAATAGTTTGTTTTTTAAAATAATTATCGATAATTATTAAAACAAAACCACCCGCCAGCATTGTTATTGCAACAACAGTTGGGCTGAAAAGCCATTCATCAATTTTATCAGCAAACAAATAACCCATCAATAAGGCAGGCAATACACCAACAATTAATTTTGCATAAAACTGCCAGTGTCGAAATGCAAAAAACTGCCGCCAGTATAAAACCACAACTGCGAGTATTGCACCTAATTGAATTGAAACGGTAAATAGTTTAACAAAATTCCGATCAGCATCAGTAAGTCCCATGCCCAGCATGTGCTCGGTAATAATCATATGTCCAGTGGAAGAAATGGGAAGAAACTCTGTAATTCCTTCTACTACGGCAATGATGAAAGCTTCGATGATGTTCATAAGTGAATATGCGAATGCGCAAATATGAAAATATGCAAATGAAAAACTTTATTCAAGCGAAAGTTAATTTGCAAATTGGCACATCAGCAAATTGGCAAATTAGTTTTTGGGTTTTCTGAAGATGGCAAATATTTCCAACACGAGTCCGGCAAGTATAAGAATTGGTGCAATAGTTATGCGGGTAGTGCTGTACACTTCTTTTTCATTAAAGACGCCGGGGTTATCGCTTTTGCCACCAGCCATCAACACCATACCAATTGCAATTAAAACTACACCTGCTGCCATCCAGATATAATTCTCTTTTGAAAAAATAGAAGAATTGGGATTTGTTTTTGTTTCACTCATAAATGCTTAATTAAGGGGTGCAATATAGGAATTAATCGGTTGTCGGTTGCCAGGTGTTGGTGGTCCGTTATGGATATTTCCAAACACAGACAACTGGTTTCGGATACTTTAATAAAGATCATCCAGTTTCATTCGTATATATTTATTAATACTTCGATAAGTACTGAATAATGTAATGCCAATACCCAACAAAATAAGGAGTAGGAATAAAATGGTAAGTGCCTTGTTATCGTGTACTGCTTTCATTTCGGGTACAAACCTTTCCACGATTCCAATTCCTATTATGACTGCTGCCGAAGCAATTACGCCGCTGATTAGTCCATTGATGATTGCTTTTGTATTCATGGGTTTTGCAATAAACATCCTGGTTGCCCCTACCATTTGCATTGTTTTAATTAAAAACCGGTTGCTAAACATCGCAAGTCGAATTGTATTATCAATAAGCACAATAACAACGATGGCCAGAATAATAGCTATCGCCAATAACACAAGACTGATTTTTTTAATATTATCATTCAGCTTTTCTACCAATGCTTGCTGGTACTCTACTTCCGAAATATAAGTTTGCTTTTCAAGTGTTGCTTTTATGTTTTTAAGTGTATCTGCATTCAGATATTCCTGTTTCATTCTGAAATAAATAGCATTGGGTAGTGGATTAAAATCTAGCACTTTACCAAAATCATCATTCCCATCGCTAAGATAAATTTTACGGGCTTCTTCTTTGTTTACAAAATTGACTGACTTTACATAAGGCTGCGAAGTTATATATGCCATTAACGCAGCACTGTCATTCGGTTTTAAATCTCCCCGCAAAATGGCTTTCACTTCCACATTTTCTTTAAACTGATTGCCGAGTTTATTGGCACTGATGATTAGCCATCCTATAAGACCGAGTACAAATAATACAAGCGTTACGCCGAGGATGGACATGAAATAAGAAGGTTTGCCGCGTTTGATAGATGCTTTTCCGGGTTGAGCCATTCGATATTGATTTTGTCCAAAGAATTTCTTTGGTGGGTTTATAAGTAAGGCCCGGCCTTCGCAGTGAAAAATGTTTTCAATTTTAATTATAAATGCTCCGGCGGGCAGGCAAAAATAACAGATAAAGCAGTACAATCATTATTTTTGCCAACATCCCTGTCTGCCGACAGGCATGATAACGATGGTTACGGCCGGAAATTATTTTTATGGTGTATGAAATGTGATGGATATTTTTTTTTAAGTCTTCTTTCACATCTCTGTTCATCGTCCCTTGCGACGCTCCGTTCAACTTTTGTAATACTGTTGAACATTTTTCGGAGTTTCCCAAATTGCTGAATAGAACCTGCCTGTCGACAGACAGGTTGCCAAAAGTAAAAATGTCCGCCGTTGGCGGAACGGAAGCTAAATCGTAACAATCAAGCATCGTACATAAATATTAAATTTGAAATTTACAATTTGCATTAAAGATGGAATACAGTTTCAGAGATATTGAAAAAAAATGGCAGCAACGATGGAAAGAAACA
>JANOFP010000250.1:0-6357 GCA_031413675.1 Bacteroidota bacterium | reverse complement strand
ATAAAAGCATCGCCTCCGGGTAAGGGCTTATAGGTTTTAGATGCAGTATCATAACAAAGTTTTTTTCCAGCTTCTATTTTATAAAAAGATTTATTTCCAGCTGCAATCATTTCATCTACCCATGCTGCTACTTTAAATCCTGCAGCTTTCATGGCTTCGGTTGTTTTTGCTACATTCAATACATCCCAACTTTCAAAAGCTCCAATTTCCCACCCAAAGCCTGCCATCATCGCATCATCAACCCGATAGAGTTCATCACTTATTTCCGGAATGCGGTGAGAGATATAAGAAAATAAGCTGTAATGAAACTGTCGATAAAAATCACCTGCTTTATCCTTGCCGCTACAAAGCATTTTCAGCCTGGTATATAAATCATCTATGGGTTTGGCAGCTTCGAGTGTTGCAAATTTTGGTTTTACTCTTGCGCCATATTCCATGGTTTGTAAATTCAACGTTAAGATCTCTTTCTCACCGCCTGCTCCTTTTGTTTTCTTAAAAAAACCCTGACCTGTTTTATCGCCAAGCCAGTTATTGGTTACCATTGTGTCTAACCAAACCGGAATTTTAAATACTTCTATTGCTTCATCTTCCGGGCAATTTTCTGCAACCCCTTTTGCAACTTTAACAAATGTATCTAATCCGACTACATCGCCGGTTCGGAAAGTGGCAGATTTTGGTCTTCCAATAATTGGCCCGGTTAAAGCATCAACTTCGTCTATACTGAGTTGTAATTTCTCTTTAATATTCATAATGGCCATCATACTAAAAACACCAACACGGTTGGCAATAAATGCAGGTGTGTCTTTGCACAAAACAGTTGTTTTACCCAAATACAAATCACCGTAGTTCATTAAAAAGTTTACAACTTCCGAATCAGTAAATGAAGTTGGAATAATTTCCAGGAGTCTTAAATTCCGGGGAGGATTAAAAAAATGCGTACCACAAAAATGTTTTTTAAAATCATCGCTTCTGCCATCTGTCATCATATGAATGGGAATACCTGAAGTATTGGAAGTAATCAGCGTTCCGGGTTTACGATATTTTTCTACTTTTTCAAAAAGCTGTTGTTTGATATCCAATCGCTCCACAACAACTTCTATTACCCAATCGCAATCAGCAATTTTTTTTAAGTCATCATCAAAATTTCCAGTAGTTATTTTCTTTATTGCATTTTTATGATAAACAGGTGAGGGGTTACTTTTGATAGCAGCTGCCAATGCATCATTTACCAATTTATTTCTTTCAGCAGGTTTTGTACTCGCTGATGCTTCTTTCGGCACAATATCTAATAAATAAACCTGAAGTCCGATGCCGGCAAAATGGCAAGCAATCCGTGAACCCATAACTCCGCTGCCTAATACAGCGACTTTTTTTATTATTCTTTTTGACATAAAAAATTTAGTTAGTTAAACAACTATAATGAAATCGAAGATAAGTGATTTTTGGAAGGTCATGATTTGATTAATTAAAGAAAGCGAAAACCTACCCGAAGAATTTCGTATGCAGTCATCTTGATACGGGTTAAGGATTTACTTAAAAACTGGTAAAAGAACGTGCTGCTATTTAGTAGAATCACGGTTTGTTTAATATGAATTATGTTACAACTCAGGGTTACTGTATATTAAAAGTATCTTAACACTCGTTTTAAATACTTAAACCAACTTTTCTACTAAGACGATCATAACTATCCATGAAACACCAACCTTCCAGCAGTAATATTTCTGCTGATAAACTCTCTGTCAGTTATAAATCGCCTGACCTGATCAACAACGTATTTACGGGTATCACCGACGCTATTATTTTAACCGATCAAACATTTAATGTTACAGGATGGAACCCTGCAGCAGAAAATCTTTTTGGCAGAAATGCTGACGAGGCTAAAGGAAAATTATTGTTTGAAATAATCAATATTACTTTTCCAGAGTCATCATTAAATACAGTTATTGCCCAAATTCAGGATAAGGGTTTCTGGAGTGGGGATGTGATTTATGATCGGTACGATAGTAAGCGTTTTGTACTTAATACGGCAGCTACACTGGTTTATAATGATATAAATAATATTTCAGGCTGTGTAATTGTTGCAAAAGACATAACGGATGACAAATTAAAAGATAAAAAATTAATTCAGGCTGAGACAAAATATCAAACAGTAATTGACACTTTGTTTGAAGGTGTAATGATGATTAATGCAGATGGAAAAATTGGAGCTTGTAATAACCGGGCAGCTGAAATTCTTGGACTTTCGCAGCAAGAATTGCTTGGTAAAGTAACGGCCAGTCCAAGTTGGAATGCAATTAAGGAAGATGGTACACTATTTCCGCTAACTGAATTTCCGGCAATTATAACATTACAAACCGGCATTCCCCAGCAGAGTGTAACAATGGGAATAGAACAACCCGACGGAAAAATTGCCTGGTTATTGGTAAATTCGCAGGCAATTATTGAGAATGGAAAAACAATAGCAGTAGTTGCAAGTTTTAATGATATAACCGCTATTAAACATGCAAATGACAGAATCAAAGAAAATGAAGCATTGTTCAGAACGTTTATGAATAATAGTACTGCTTACGCCTGGATATGTGATGAAGAAGGGTCGTTAATTTATTTTAATTCATTATTTGCTGCGGCTCATCATTTAAAGGAAGGGGATAGGCAACTGCATGTGAAAGAAATTTTTTCAAATACAATTACTGATAAATTTTTAAAGAATAACAAGAAATTTATTGAAACAGGCGAACCAGCTTTTATCATAGCAGAAGCTGACAGAGCAGATGGTACGATCGGTCAATTTGCACTTTACCGGTTTAATATACCCGTAAAATCGATCAAACGGTTAATCGGATTTCAGGCTTTCGATATTACGGATCAACAAAATACTGTTGAAGCATTAAAAAAATCGAATGACCGGTTTTTTCATATAGCCAATGCCAGCAGTGATGCAATTTGGGATCAGGATCTGGAAACAAATGAAATTTATCGTAGCCCGAATTTTATAAAACTATCCGGTTATACAATGAATGAAATCCATTCCGATCTGGATTGGTGGTTTAATAAAGTACATCCTGAGGATAAAGAAAGAGTTCAGCAAAAAGTATCGGATTATATGAATGGTCGTCAGCAGAACTGGGAAGATGAATATCGTTTTTTATGCGCCGATGGAACATATAAAACATTTTACGACAAAGGATCTTTTATGTACCGCGATGGAAAACCAATTCGCATAATTGGCGCCATACAAGATGTAACTGAAAGAAAAAAATTAGAAAATCAATTGTTGAATGAAAAAATAAAACAACAACGTCTGATTAATAAAACAACGATCGCTGCTCAGGAAGAAGAACGGGACAATATCAGTAAAGAGTTGCATGATAATGTAAACCAGTTGTTGATGAGTACAAAACTATACATCAATATGGCTCGTAAGCAACCGGCTAATAGAGACGAATTGCTTTCCAAAGCAGAAGAATATCAATTGATGGCAGTGGAAGAAATACGAAAGCTTTCTAAGAAATTGAACTCTTCATTAGTAAAAGTATTGGGTTTAAAAAAGAGTATTCAGGAAATTGTTAACTCCTTTCACCAGTTAAGTGATATACCGGTTAGTTTTGAATTTGATAATGAATTGGATGATTCATTATTTGACGAACAAAAACTGATGATATTCAGAATCGTACAGGAGCAAAGCAATAACATTCGTAAATATGCAAATGCAGAAAGAGTAAATATCAGCCTTACCCGTAAGGATGACAGAATTCAACTAATTATAAGCGATGATGGTGTTGGATTTAAAGTTGATGAAGTAAAAACAAAAGGCATTGGACTTACTAATATTGCCAACCGTGTAAATGTATTGAACGGAGAGTTTAACATTGATTCTTATCCGGGTTATGGTTGTACAATTTATGTAAGTTTTCCGGTTTATTCTTAAAAAATAGTATTACGATTTCAGTGGTTCAAGATTGCATTCAACCGTAATTTTAATTTTATCCGAGATTTGACTGCGCTGTACTTTTGGAACTTGAATATTATAGTCTGTCAAAAGAATATTGAAAGTAGATGATACAGAAATTTTCCCGGATTTTATTACTACGATTCCTGATGTTTCCAGGTCTTTTGTTATACCATGCAGGGTAAGTTTGCCTTTTACCAGGGTTGTATAAGTTCCGTCCGTAGTATATTTTATTTCGGCATTATTAGTAAGCTGCCCTGTAAATTCTGCTTTCGGAAATTTTTTGCTTTCAATAAAATTTTTATTAAAATCTTCCTGCATCAATGCTTTTTTAAATTCAAAGCTTTTCATTAATACACCAAACTGTACATCTCCTGTTTTGGAATTAAGAATACAAGCTGTGGATTTATTCGTGGCATCAATATTTTCCAGTGAAGTTTTAGAAAAAAAAGAAATTTTACCGGCTTTGGTAAAATATTTTCCCTCTCCGGGGGACAGTGCAGATTGACCATTTGTAGTATTCAATAAAAAAGTAAAAAATATAAATAAGATCAGTTTAAACATGTATTTGTATTTTATTTTTTTATAACTACACATCGTGTCAGTTCTACATCCGAGCCAAGATTTTCACCAAGCAGTTCATTTTTTTTAAATCCTGTACACATACCCCGTATTGTTATAGTCGAGTTTTGTTGCAGAAGAGATGCATCACTGCGATAATTGCTATCAGTCAAACATCGCACCGAGGATAAGCTGGCGATATCTCCAAGTACAATTGTATATCCACCGTTATCATCTTTTTCCAATACTTTAACATTGCCCGTAACTTCTATTATTTTATCTATAAATTTTATGTTTGTTAAAGAATCGGACTCTTCAAATGCGCTAATCAAATCAAGGGCTGATATTTTTATTTCAGCTTTTAGTTTCGAAAGATCTTTATTTGTTCGGGTATATTCTTTATAAAAATAAAATGCAACCAGTACAATTCCAATTAAAACAAATGTCCAAATCATTCTTTTCTTACTCATAAATTCAGCTTATGGTTGATCCGTTTTCTGTTATTTCATCGGGATTAATAAACTTCAGGTTGCCTTTAGAATCTTCAGATGTTAATATCATGCCCTGGCTTTCGATACCTTTCATTTTTCTTGGTGCAAGATTGGTGACAACCGTTACTTGTTTGCCAAGTATTGCTTCGGGTTTGTAATGCAATGCAATTCCCGAAACAATTGTCCGGATTTCTGTTCCCAGGTCAACGGATATTTTTAAAAGTTTATCCGCTTTTTCAACTTTTTCTGCTGCTATAACAGTCCCGACTTTTAATTCAAGCTTTGCAAAATCATCATATTGAATTTCAGGTTTTCCGGCTTTTTCTGCTGGTGTTTCAGATTTGTTTTCCATTTTTTTAGTTTCAGTAGATTTTATCAGTCCGCTTTTTAATTTTTCAATTTGAAGAGTAATTTCTTCATCTTCAATTTTTCTGAATAATAATTCCGGGGCTCTTAAACTATAACCAACACTCAATAATTTTATTTTACCTGCATTTTCCCAATCTAGCATCTTATCTACTACTTTCATCATACCCAGCATTTTCTTTGATGTGTTAGGTAAAAATGGATTAATCAGTACGGCAAGATTTGCTGTTAACTGCAAACATAAATGCAGGCAATTGTCAATTAACTTTTGTGAATCAGGGTTTTCATTTATGCTTTTTGCAACAATCCAGGGCTGCTTTTTCTGCATATATTGATTTCCTTTTCTGGAAAGATCAATTACTTCATATAATGCTTCACGAAAATGAAATCCTTCGATTGATAGTTGAATATTGATTGCAGATTGCTCTATACTTTTTATGATTGTTCTGTCATCGTCATCCAATAATTCCTCATGCAGTTTAGGCACTTTGCCAGCGCAAAGTTTATGCATCAACACCCAGGTTCTGTTTACAAAATTTCCAAAGACGCTAACCAGTTCACTGTTAACTGCATCCTGAAATCCTTTCCAGGTAAATTCGCTGTCTTTAGTTTCCGGAGCTATTTGAGTTAAATAATAACGAAGCATATCCACACATTGCCCTCCACCGTTTTCTCCACCGGATCCTGTGGATTTTTTTACAAAATCATTGATATAATCTCTCATATCCAATTTCCAGTTACGGCTGGTACTCATTTTATCACCTTCCAGATTTAAAAACTCGTTAGCTGGCACATTTGATGGTAAAATATTTCCATGGAGTTTCAACATGATCGGGAAGATGATACAATGAAAAACGATATTGTCTTTTCCTACGAAATGAACAAGTTTGGTTTCCGGATCATTCCAATAAGGTTTCCATTCTTTATTATTATCAAGTGCCCATTGTTTAGTGGCAGAAATATAACCGATAGGGGCATCAAACCAAACAT
>JANOFP010000249.1:0-22613 GCA_031413675.1 Bacteroidota bacterium | reverse complement strand
GCTGAATGGCACTCCATATTTTTTCTTTCAAATCAATTGCAGGTGCAACTCTATTTTCCATTGCTGCATTTTCCAGACTTAACTCAAAATCCTCTCTTGCCTTTGCTAGTTCAGGGTATAGACTGCAGTTTTTTTCAAACTCAGCCTGTTCCTGAACATTGGCAATGCCCATTACATAGCTTTCTACTATGCCGCTTGATATGTATTCTTGAATATTCACTTTATATCATCGTTTTCAATTGGGTTAAAGCTGTCCGTATTCTTGTTTTCACAGTTCCCAAAGGGATATTTAATGCCTTTGCGATTTCTTCATGTGTAAATCCCTGGAAATAAGATAAATCAATCAGCCGCCGGTAATCATCTTTTAATTTTAATAATAATCTTTTCAAACCTATCAAATCAATATCCGGCTGACTAACAGAATTGCCGATATTTTTTTCACCATTTTCCGGAATACTCAAATTTTGTTTACTGTTTCTATATCCTTTCGATCTTATTTTATCTATTGATGCATTTCTGGCAATGTTCAGCAACCAGGTAAATAATCTTCCTTTTGAGGGATCATATGTATCAATTTTTTTCCAAATACTTACAAATACTTCCTGTAAAACATCATTTGTCAACTCACTATCATTCACGATAGGGCTGATAATGCTATTTAATGCAGCAGCATAGTTATCGTAAAGATAACTGTAAGCCCGATTGTCCCTTTGCATCAGCAAAGCCACCAGCTCCTGCTCACTGTATTTGGTTTCCTGGTTCAATTATATAGTTGGTAAAGAAAAAAAATCGAACGCATCGCTGCATTCTGTTTATTTACGATAAATGAATTAATTCAGATTTAGCTTACTGTAGCTTCATAACCCACTGAATCCATCAGTGCCGCAACATCATCAATATTATTTACTTTCATTTTTATCATCCAGCCTCCGCCATAGGGGTCATTGTTTACCGCTTCGGGCACACCAGCCAATGCTGCATTTAGTTCCAGGATAGTTCCGGAAACCGGTAAATAAAGGTCGGAAACTGTTTTTACTGCTTCTACAGAACCAAATATTTCACCAGCCTGCATTTCTTTACCAATTGTTTCCACTTCAACATATACAATGTCGCCCAATTCTTTTTGTGCAAAATCAGTAATGCCTATAGTTGCAATATCGCCTTCAAGGCTCAGCCATTCATGATCTTTAGTGTAACGGAGGTTCGGAGGAAAATTCATTTTCAAAAGTTTTAATGCTGCAAATATGAGCAAATCCCGGCAAATAAAAATTCCTGTTTTCTAAGTTGCAATTCACCGCCAAAAAATCACCGTTCATGCAAACGAATATGCCATTTGTCGGGAATCACTTTTATGTCATGCGATCGCAATTTATGTTTGCGCCTGAAAACAAAAAAACCAAAAAATAAAATGAAAAAAACTTTAACAGGAATTGTGAGTATGTTTTTCCTGGCTACGTTCACTTTTGCACAACAGGTAACAGGAATTGTAAAAAACAACGAAGGCAAACCGATTGAAAAGTCAACCATTTCTTTACTGAATGCCAAAGATTCTTCTACTGCGAAACTCGGTGTAACAAACAAAGAAGGAAAATTCAATATTTCAACCACAAAACCCGGCAGTTATTTAATAAGTGCAACCTATGTAGGGTTTATGCCTGTTTATTCTTCAACTTTTGAATTATCAGGTTCCGGAGAGGTTAATCTTCCTGAACTTTCGTTAACAAAGCCTTCATCAAATTTGCAAAACGTAACTGTAGTTGCAAAAAAGCCAATGATAGAAGTAAGGGCTGATAAAACTATTTTAAACATAGAAGGAACGATAAATGCTACAGGAAATGATGCATTGGAATTGCTGAGAAAGTCTCCAGGCGTTTCACTCGATAAAGATGATAATATCAGTATGTCCGGAAAAAACGGTGTTGCTATTTATATTGACGGCAAACCTTCTCCTTTATCAGGGGCTGATTTAACTGCCTATTTAAAAAGCCTTCAGTCATCACAAATAGAATCAATAGAGCTTATCACCAACCCATCAGCTAAATATGATGCTGCAGGTAATGCAGGCATTATTAATATTAAATTAAAAAAGAATAAAGCTTTTGGTACAAATGGATCGGTGAATGCCGGTTATAATATTGGCATTTTTGGAAAATATAATTCTGGCATTTCATTTAACAGCAGAAATAAGAATGTAAACTTTTTTGGTAATTATAATTATAACCATGGTACAAACCGGATGGTGTTTAATTTATATCGTGATTTGTTAGATACGCTATTTAATGGTAAAAATATTATGGATAGCAGAAATACAAGTCATGGATTTAAAACGGGTTTGGATTATACTTTGAGTAAAAAAAGTACACTCGGTTTTCTTATTAACGGGAACATGAATGATACAAAAATGAAGACCAATGGAACAACCGATATTAGTTACAAGCCAACTGGTGTAAAAGACAGGATTTTAAAAGGGGATAATACAAGTGATGCTGAAAGAAACAATGTAAACTTTAATGTCAATTACCGGTTTGCAGATACAGCAGGGCATGAATTGAATGTGGATGCTGACTACGGTCTTTTCAGAATTAATACCGATCAGCACCAGCCGAATATCTATTACGATCCTACCTTATCTACTATACTAAGTAGCACAATCTATAATTTTATTTCTCCAACCGATATAGATATTTATACATTGAAAACAGATTATGAACAAAATTTCAAGGGTGGAAAATTAGGAATTGGTTTGAAATCATCTATTGTAAGTACGGAAAATAATTTTGGACGTTATAATGTTATCGGCGCTTCAAAAGTGATCGATCTTGCCCGTAGCAATCAATTTGATTACAAAGAAAATATTAATGCTGCGTATCTAAATTTTAATAAAGGCTACAAAGGGTTTTTAATACAAGCTGGATTACGGGTCGAAAACACGAACAGAACCGGAGAATCCTATTCATTGAATAATGATGCCAGTATTAACACATCTTCTAAAACAACTGACAAAAGACATTACACAGATCTTTTTCCCAGTGCAGCTATTACATTTAATAAAAACCCAATGAAGCAATGGAGCCTTTCATACAGTCGCAGAATTGATCGTCCGGCGTATCAGAATCTGAATCCATTTGAAATGAAATTAAATGATTATGTTTTCATGAAAGGAAATATTGATTTAAGACCACAGTACACAAACAGTTTCGGACTTACACATATTTATAAATACAAACTGAATTTCAGATTGAATTATAGCCATGTAAATGACATATTCACTCAGTTGGTAGATACGACTGAGAAATCAAAATCATTTATGACACAAAAAAATCTTGCCACACAGGATATTGTGAGTTTGAATGTGAGTTATCCATTTATGTATAAGAATTATATGTGGATTACGAATTTGAATACTTCGTACTCAAAATACAAAGCTGATTTTGGTGGTGGTAACAGAAACGTAAACCTTGATGTGTTTTCTTATTCGGTTTTCATGCAGCACAGTTTGAAGTTTGGAAAAAAGAAGGATTGGACAGCGGAAGTAAGTGGTGTTTATAGTTCGCCTAGTATCTGGCAGGGAACATTTAAAAGCAATTCAATCTGGTTTATAGATGGTGGAGTTCAAAAAACAATTTTCAAAGGGAAAGGAACCATGAAGGCATCAGTCAGTGATATATTCAAAACATTAAACTGGAAAGGAAGCAGCAATTTTGCAGGTCAGCTTACCATAGCCAGTGGAAATTTTGAAAGCCGTCAGTTTAAAATAAATTTTTCTTATCGCTTTGGCAGCAGCCAGGTAAAAGCGGCTAAACAACGGAAAGATGCGGCAGAAGAAGAAAAGAAACGTACCGAAGGTGGCGGAATGGGTATAGGTGGAAATAAATAAATAGATATAAGGTCATAAAAATAAAAAAGTTGTCTTGTTGAAAAGGGGCAACTTTTTTTTATCAAAAATTTTAGCTAAACAATATAAAATTTTATTGCTGTAAAAGAATAGGAAGATGTGGTTTTATAAATAATTCCATAAATGATGACTCTAATTATTATTTGCAAAGCCAACATACCTTAAATTCGCAAAATAACTTTTTACCAATATGGCACGTACACAAGAAACATTGCATGATGTAGTTATCAAATTTGCCGGCGACAGTGGCGATGGTATGCAGCTTACCGGTTCGCAGTTTACAAATAATACGGCGATGATGGGTATTGATCTTGCCACATTTCCTGATTTTCCGGCAGAGATAAGAGCACCAATAGGAACCCTGCCCGGTGTGAGTGGATATCAATTACGTTTTTCAAGCGATAAAATTTTTACCCCCGGCGATGCATGCGATGTATTAGTGGCAATGAATGCTGCTGCTTTAAAAGTAAACCTTACCGCATTAAAAAAAGGCGGGAAAATAATTGCCAATATTGATGGCTTTGATTCAAGAAACCTACGTCTTGCAAATTACCCGGAAGGTGAAAACCCATTGGAGAATAATAGTCTCGGTAATTATGAAGTAATAAAAATGGATGTTACCAAAATGACCCGTGAAGCATTGAAAGAAATTACGATGGGTCAGAAAGAAAAAGACCGGGCAAAAAATATGTTTGTCCTTGGGTTTTTATACTGGATGTATAACCGGGATATGGAAAACACAATTGGTTTTTTAAAAGATAAGTTTGGTAAGAAGCCAGAAATTTTTGAAAGCAATGTAAAAGCACTTAAAGCAGGGTTTAACTATGGCGATACAACGGAAACTTTTACCACTACGTACAAAGTAGAAAAAGCAAAAATGGAACCCGGCTCTTATCGTTCCATTATGGGTAATCAGGCAATATCATTGGGCTTAATAGCAGCTTCGCAAAAAAGTGGGTTACCCTTATTTTTGGGATCCTATCCAATCACACCGGCATCCGATATTTTACATGACTTAGCAAAATATAAAAATTTTGGTGTAAGAACTTTTCAGGCAGAAGATGAAATAGCAGCAATTACTTCTGCCATCGGTGCTTCGTATGGTGGTGCATTAGCTATTACAACAACCTCAGGTCCGGGTATGGCATTAAAAGCGGAAGCAATGGGATTGGCAGTGATGCTTGAAATACCATTAATAATAATAGATATTCAAAGAGGTGGCCCATCAACCGGATTGCCAACAAAAACAGAACAGTCCGATCTTTTACAAGCGTATTATGGAAGAAATGGCGAATGCCCGATGCCGGTTATTTCAGCTGCTACACCAAGCGATTGTTTTGATGTAGCGTATGAAGCAGTTCGGATTTCTGTGCAGCATATGACACCTGTTATTTTATTAAGTGATGGATATATTGCCAATGGTGCCGAGCCCTGGAAATTTCCTCAGTCAAAAGATTTGCAGGAAATAAAAGTGAGTTTTAAAAAAGGATTGGATGAAGGTGAGGAAAAACCATTGATGTATAAACGTGATGAAAAATTAGTAAGACCCTGGGCAATACCCGGCACTCCCGGATTGGAGCATCGTATTGGTGGTTTGGAAAAACAAGACATAACGGGCAATATTAGTTATGAACCGGAGAACCATCAGCATATGGTAAAAACAAGACAGGCAAAGGTTGATATGATTGCCAATTATATTCCTTTACAAACGATTGACAGTGGCCCGGTGAAAGGAAAATTATTAATAATCGGATGGGGCAGTACGTATGGATCCATTAAATCTGCTGTTACCGATTTATTGGAAGAAGGATATTTGGTTGCGCATGCACATATAAGATATATGCGACCATTTCCAAAAAACCTGGGTGATATCATTAAGAACTATGATAAAGTTTTAATTCCCGAAATTAATAACGGGCAATTAATAAAGATTATTCGTGATGTTTATTTTGTAGATGCAATTGGGTATAATAAAATAATGGGAATACCCATTACAAAAACAGAAATGATAATGAAAGTGAAGGAGATGCTGGGCGGGGCAAATTGATTTTATTATAATCATTACTAAGTCGGAGTCTTTTCATACCGAGCCTGACTTTACTGAAACTTCAATTTAAATGAATCTCGGCGCGGTATCTCATACCATTATTGTGTTTGAGATACCTCGCCTGCTTTTTCTTAAAGAAGAGTGAGTATTAAATTCACCGTCTCGGTAATGACAAGATTCCGATTGTTTGTAACTTCAAATCAAATAAAATTTTATTTATGAAAAAAATAATTCTTTTATCCGCCGTATTTATTTCTATACAGTCAGCAGCGCAACAAAATGATATTAAAAAAGAAAAATGGCATTGGGATGATGTACAGAAGCAGGATACAAGTGCCGGTTACGTACAGGTTGTAAAAATAGACAATGTGCTTTATATCTCCGGTGCGGTAGCAAGAGATGTAACTCCCGAAGGAATAACAAGAGTGTACAAGGCTTTGGAAAACTCATTAAAAAGTTTTGGTGCTACATTTCAAAATGTAGTAAAGGAAAATCTTTACACTACTGATATGGAAGCCATGAAAAAATATAATGATGCCAGAAAAGTATTTTATAACGGCGATTTTCCCGCAGCAACCTGGATGGGGGTAGCAAGATTATTTATGCACGATGCAAGATTAGAAGTGGAGCTGATTGCACATTTACCCAAATAAAAAGTGTACTTGCACGTTACACGGCATATCCTTCTGTTACACCTGGCGCTAAAAATGCAATAACAAAAGCGATCATGGCTGCAATCAATCCAAACATAAAAATATTATAAGCTATCCGTAGGTATTTATATTTTTTTGCCAATACAATTCCCAGAAAATAGGTATCCTTGATCATACTGCTGTACAAATAATTTTTATCAGCCAACAGTTCTGTCATTGCCCAGTCGTAATCGGGTAATCCCATTTGATGAAAATTACCAAAGAACAGCAAATTGGTTCTTTTGGCAGCTATATCTTCTTTGGTAAACTTACCGGAAGTTATATTGGGTCTTGTTGCAAGAATGGCAAATACCATTGATACAACACAAACAAGTACCAGGATCGTAACCGGTATCTGAAGATAAGTATCTGTTGCAAGTTTTTCGAAGATACTACCAATCATTATGGATAGAATGATGGCATTTACAGAAATCAGAATATTGGATTTACTATCTGCCATCTGGCTCAGGTTATTCTGACTTTGCGCTACAATTCTGAATACAGTTGCAATAGCACGTTCCGATTGTGATTCTTTTTCTTTTTTCTTTTTTAATTCAGCTACTTTTTTTATTTCTTCTTCAGTTATTCCTTTATTTTTTTCCTTTGTTTTTTCTTTGTCTTTATTTTTTACCAGTACAGGTTTCTCTTCTTCTTTATTATTTTTTTTATCATGTTTATCATCGCCGCCCATTTTTTCTTTTAGCTCTTCCAGATACACTGTTTTTAGCGGCAATAAATTTTCTTTTGCAAAAGAGGTGAAGTAAGTATGTTTTTCAAGAAAATCGATATTCAACTTTCGCCAGTCTTTTTTTGATAAATCCAATTTGCCAAAATCATTCAACTCTTCACGCAACAACCTGTTTTTTTCTTTAAAATCTTCAGTCCCCAAATGAAATAAATCTGCATCGCAAATTATTTGTTCTATCAAACTATTCGGCGTTTGTGGAATTCTTGTAGCATTGATGCATCCTTTTACTTTATCTACTACTGGCTGACCGATCTGCTGTTCATTTAAAAATTTTAAAGCCAGTTCCACACTTAATTCTTCATGCCCTTTGGCAGTACCTCCGCTATAGCCCGTATCATGAAACCAGGCAGCAATGGATAAAGAAAAACGATCTTCATCAGCCAATTGATAATACTCTGCCAAACGTTCCGATGCGGCCAGTACTTCCTGTGTATGCTGGAGTGTGTGAAAGTGGATGCTTTTGCTTACTTTAGTCTGATATAAATCAGTTGCGTAGTTTTGAGCAGCAGCTAATACCTGAAATTGATTTTCGGTCATGCTATAAAGATATGTTTTATTAAATTTATACAAAATAAGAAGAATGCAGGGAATAAAATTATTTGGAAAGATATTTTTACTGGGACTTTCAATTGTTGTATTAAATAACAGTTGCAAACCCAAAAAACTGGTATATAAGTCGCCACCACATTATAATTTTTCGGATCCAAAAGAGTATAAGCTCGATTTACTGATTCGTGAAATTTCCGGATTGGCATGGGATTCTCAGAATGATGAATTTCTCACTCATAATGATGAGAAAGGGGTTATTTATTTTCTGGATAAGGAAACGAAAGAAATAAAACAAGGCCGTGAAATAAAGTTTGCTGGCAAGGGTGATTATGAGGATATCGCTATTGCAAACGGGATACCTTATGTGTTGCTCAGCAATGGTACCATCACTAAAATAGTTACCGACAGTGCCGGTGTGAAAACAGGTGTAGAAGCCGGTAAAATTGGTATATCCGGTACCAACGATTTTGAATCGATGTATTATGATTTGACACGCAAAGCCCTGATCATACTTTGTAAAAATTGCGCCATGGATAATAAAAAAACGATCAGCGCTTTTGCTTTTTACCTTGATTCAACAGGCTTTGATGACAAACCTGTTTTTACCATTGATGCTTCAAAAGTGGATGAACTTTCTCCCCGGAAAACTTCTAAACTGGAGCCCTCTGCAGCAGCTATTCATCCAAAGCTCAATAAACTTTTTATACTTTCATCAGCAAGCAATCAGTTAGTCATTGCCGATCTGAATGGTAATGTGGAATCTGTTTATATGCTTGCAAGAAAATTATTTCCTCAGCCGGAAGGCATCGCATTCAAAAGTGCAGGGGATATATTTATTTCCAACGAAGGGGGAGTGACTTCCAAGGGTTCCATTATAAGGTTTGCCTATATTCCTTAATCCAGTTTTTCTGCTGTTCGTACTTTTTTTGCAATATATTTTTTTTCTATTCTTTGTATGATCTGAAGCGATAATACCAGCCAGATAAAGCCAAGGGCCAAACCGGCAATCACGTCACTTGTATAATGCACCCGCAGGTAAACTCTGCTGAAACTAATAAGGAGAATAAGCAGGATTAAAAAGAGGGTAAGAAATACACGTAACCATTTTTGTTTTACTTCATGCCAGATAACGTAGATGAGCAAACCATAAAAAACAATTCCAATCAATGCATGCCCGCTGGGAAAACTATAACCTCTTGCATCACCCAATACCGGAAGTAATGGCCGGTCGCGACGAAAAAATTCTTTAAGCGAAAAACTTAATACTACACTGCTAAGCGCCAATGAAGCAATCCGGATAGCAAACCATTTTTGTTTTTTATAAATAAAAAAACCAATCAATAAGAAATTTAAGGGGATCAGCAGGGTATGCTTTCCTAAGAAGGTAATAAAATTCATAATAGCTGTTCTGGCTGGTGTGGTATAAGAGGCAACAGCTGTAAAAATATTTTCATCAAACGTTGTTGTCTTTAAAACAAATACAATTCTGACAGCATAAACAAAAACAATAAGTGCCAATAGCAGGAGCAGGGCAAATAAAAACTCAATAGTAAATATAGAAATCCATGGCTTCTTTTTTATGTTTTGTGTACTTTCCTGCTGCATTCAAAAAATAGTTTAATCAGATTTTCAACGAAAATAATTCGATGTCTTCATTTTTTCCTTTCAGATCCACCATGCCCATGCTTTCAGATTGCCAGTCTTTCATATCCAGCAATTCAATCATTTCTTTGGATACCAGAAATTTTTGATTCAGTTCGGTACAGGCACTGCGGATGCGGGCTGCTGTATTAATTGTGTCGCCACTCATCACCAAATCTTTTTTTGCTATACCCACCTGACCAACCATTATATTACCGGTATGAATGCCTACTTTATATTCAGGAACAATATCATAGTCTCTTCTGAATAATTCATTGTTCAGATTTAGTATTTTTCTTGCTTCAATAATAGAGTTGATGCATTTCCTTGCATTAACACTTGATTCGGGCCACCAGGCCACTATTTCATCACCCACATACTGGTAAACTCGTCCATCATACTCTGCAATGCCGGCAGCCATACAATAAATTACATCGCGGATAAATTTGAAATATTCTTTATGGCCTAATTTTTCGGCAATAGGTGTCGAGTTTTTCAAATCAATAAACATGATGATTCTTTTCTCATCTGTTGGCTTTAAATACCTGCCAATAATTATATTTAAAAAAACTCCGGAAGAATAATTATGATTGATTTCCAGGGCAAGCTGGGTGAGTATAAATAATAAAACCCACTCCGGCATTTTTTCCAGCAACCAGTTTTCACGAAATGTATTTTCAACAAATTTTGTGAAAGCGGCAGCAACGGGCTGTTGTTCTATCAATAAACTATACGTAAAGTATATAAAAAAATTCATGACAATTGCGACAAAAACAAGAAGCAGTGTCTTGATAGCAAGATTTAACCAGGGCGGTTTATTATGTAAAAAATTTTTTAAAACGGCAATTAAAAAATAGCCAATGATAAGGCTGAAAATAAAAACATTCAGTTCACGCAATACAATTGTTTTTAGCGCACCTGTATTGGTAGACTCATATTTGGAAGTATAGGTATCCGTAGCAAACCGGATGATGAAAATTAAAAAGTCAATAACGGTCCAGGTAATGGCTATAGTTAAAATAAGTTTTAGTTCTCTTTTTTTTACTGCAGACCGGCGTGGTAAAATGATATGGTCAGGGCTCATGGTTTTATTTTTTTTATTTCATACTGCACATGCCTGCTATACTGGTTTTTTTAAACCTAATTTTATTGCCATGCTTAATAAGTAAGATTCACTTTTGTGCCAAGACTGAAATTAACAATCCGTTCACCTGCAGAAAATCCTGCAGAAGCGGTAACGGTAAATGCATTGAATGGTAAAAAATAAATGCCACCTCCAAAAGCACCGTGCCATTTTTTTGAAATTTCATTCTTCATCCATACACGGCCAATATCGTAAAAGCCAGTAAGGCCAAAGGGACCGGGAAGTATATAAGATTTTATTTCAAATAATTTTATTTTCAGTTCCAGGCTTCCATATAAACTGGACTGGCCCATATACCTGTTTTTTCTAAACCCATGCAGGTTTTGATCCGCACCAATACTTAATGCCTGGAAGTATTCAAAATTTTTACTGTAAATACGGCCACCTCCTAAACTTAATGAGGCCACTACTGTTGCAGGATCACTCATACTTGCATACACTCTCATATCAGAAGAAAGCCGGGTAATCGTATTACTTCCGCTACCTATGCCGGCTGCAGAAACTAATTCGGTATTCCAGTAAACACCACGTGTTGGGAAAAAATCATTATTTCTATTATCAATTAATAGAATCGCTTTTCCACCGAAATATGTTTTTTTACTGAATATATCTGCAGAATCAAGTCCTAATAATGAAGGGTTCCCTAAAACTTTATTATTGTTCTTCTGATACTTTCCCAGGTATTGATAAAAATACGGGCCAATTGAAAAATGAAATATATCTGAGTATCTTTTACGCAACATGGCCTGGAGTTCCACCGCCCTGTAACGGGCCCTGTAAAAACCGCTGGATACAGGCTGCGTCAATTTTGTGTTATTGCCCAACCCAAAGAAAAAATTTAAAGAGGGAGATTGCAATTCACCTTTCAACACCAAATCAGTATTTCGTGTTATATGATTAAACTCTCCGAAATAATTCAGATGATAGGCTTTATGAGAAACTGAATAATGCGCAGAAAATTCCTGGTTGGTGGCATAGGGTAAATTTCTAAAGCCATAGGTGGTTCTTGAAAATCCGATTCCCGCCACTAACCCTTCTTCTGCATTTGCTCCGAGTAATATCTTTGGAAACCTGCTCTTATTATATTTAAATCCTGTAAAACTGTTAGTATTTACGGGGGGATCTTTTGAAAAACGATTCTTTGTATCATTTCCACTATGCCGGATATAATTACCCTCTGCTTTTATATCGTACAGTAATGTTGGTGAATTTCCTTTTATATCAAATGTATCATTGCCTTTACCGCCAATGATGCGGATTTTAATTTTTGATTTTACATTTTCATCTATATCGAACAAATCATTACCATTCAATCCGTATAACTGAAGTTCATGTGTAGTTGCCGGGTTAAATTTTCTTTCATACATAACAAACCCTGTATCTTTTCCAATTTCTCTTGCAAATACTTTTACATGCAAGCTGTCATCATGCATACTTAGTTTAAAATATTCTTTCTTATTGCTACCCAGCACATAGACCTTTCTTGAAATAAACCGGTAATACTTCATAGCTGCTTCTGCCAGCATATCACGGCGGCTTATTAATTTTTTAATAAGCGTTTCGCCACTAATGGGAAAAACTTCAGGAGGCAATTTCTTAATGGCATTCCGGATTATATCGTCAGTAAGTGTTTGTTGAAACTCAATAACCGTTTTCTCCCATTCTTCACGATCCAAATCGGTAAGAAATAACCGGTCAAAATCCCTTGCAGAAAAGCCCAGCCATTCCACATTATCTATTTTATTTTTAAAACCCGATAAAAAAGGCATCAGTTTACTGCTGGCCATTTTTATCAATTTTCCGTCAGAAAAAAAATAAGCCTGGTCCCTGTCTTTTGGTATGGGATAATATAATTTTCCTTTGCCTGTATCCTTGGTTGCCCATTTCCATTGATCAAAATGGCGATCAAAATCTCCAATCAGGATATCCAGTAATCTTGCTTTCAATACTGCAAACTGATCGGCACGGTGATCATTATCGTCCAGCATTTTTGCAAACACATTTGCAGTACTTTTTGTATCTGTTCCATCCGTAGTTACATCTGTTTCTTCCAGCATACATACCGTGTTTGCAAATAACTGCTGGTAAAAACCTAACTCAGGGTCATCGGGCACAAAATATAATTCAGGTGTCGGGGCAACGATTTTCAATGCTTTTGCCATGGTTGGAATGGTAAGGGCTGCATAAGGATGTGCAGCTGAATTAAATTCCTGAACAAGATCCTGCGCCAGCGATCCCCGGAAATTTTCGGGTAACGCTTTAGTCGGGCTTTTATCTACTGATCGCAATACCCAATGTTTACCTTTTTTATCCACGAGCTTTAAGGATTTTGTTTGCTTGCCCCCACCGATGCCGGTAATTCTTAGTCCACCTCTTGTTTTTTTTAAATCAAACACTTTCATGTTTACAACAGTATTCCATTCGGGCCTATAGTTCTGACCAATAACATATTTTTTAAACCCGTTTAACAATGGATATTTGTCACTTGCAGAAATATTTACCGTGTCCTTAAATTGAATACCGGGTTTTACTACCCGTACTGTTGAATCTTGTTTTGGTTCAGGGATAACAGAAAAATTTAATAATGTAATGTCAAAAGCTCTTTTGACAGAATCAGCAGCGAGGGTAGCGCCGGCTTTAACAGTATAAAAAGCTGAAGTGAGGTTTTTATTGGTAGAAACTTCCAATACTACAAACCCCGGTGAGTCGGCGACAAAAGGGCTTTTTTTAGTTTTTGAAACACGACTTGATTTACAACCGCCACCACTTACAATATAACTGAAACTGCTGTCCTGTATAAGCTGAAGATTATGTTCGTGTCCTGCCACAAATACAAGATTGGGATGCGATTTGGCAACAGCCGAAATTTTATTGATCATATTTGCATAGTTCGGATGCGGCAGATCCTGTGGTGTGCCAAACACACTTCTTGCAATTGGATAGATTGAACCGATAACCGGAAGTGGTATATAAGCATTCTTTCTTATATCCGTTAATGGAAAAATATGTTGCTTTATTGAGTAATTTCCGCCATGTATTCCATTGCTTTTAAACGGATGATGACATGCAAAGAGAACTAATTTTTTCAGGTTGCGGTTAAGTATATCCTGTAGTTGGCCTAAAATTTCATCTTCATTCTTGCAGTCACAATCTGATTCTATTCCCGGTTTATCAAATTCGTGAAGCCACCACTGACTGTCAAATACAACCAATGTAACATCATTACTTAAGCTAACTTCTACCGGACCGGGACAACCCTCTTTAGGTAAAAAACTTACATTTTTTTTACCCGAATAATAATCAACATAAATCTGTTCCCGAACTACACCTTCAAACCCGAAACGTTTGGCATTATCCCAATCATGATTGCCGGGAATCAAAATAATACTTGCATCGGTGTTGTCTCCGATGGCTAATTGCGAATCAAGTGCAGCTTTTCCATCATTGTAATTATACAGTTCCTCATCCTGCAAACCGGCTGGATAAATATTATCACCTAAAAAAAGAACAGTGGTTTTTTTATCAAGTGGAATAAGTTTTCTTACGGCATCTGTAACTGGATGCCTTCCATTGGTAAGACTGCCCCCATCACCAATTAATACAATACGATGTAAAATCGTATCTTTCTGAGCTTTGAGATTAAAACAATAAAAAAGTACCAAAAAAAAAGTAAAAAATTTTTTTTTCATCATAGATGCCGGCTGTTTACTTATAAAATAAAATTCAATTTACTTAAAATAAAATTGAAGGAACAAGTCAATATGACTGAACAGGACTGAAGATTCAATACTTTACAGTAAATTTATTAAGAATGAATCTGAATATCTTATATAATATTTGTCTTTTTTTTCAAAATTCGTATCTTTTCAAACTAAACTATTGTTAGATTTTTCATCAGTAAACCAAACATCATGAGACTGCTACTTTTTTCAGTATTTGTTTTTTTAGTTTCCAGAATAACTATTAACGCCCAGTTTAAAGAAACTGAGACAGCTGTTGGCTCCGATAAATTCAAAACCAACAGTTCAAAAAAATTCTGGATGGGGTCTAATTACAGGACAGAATGGAAAACTCCGGTCACTGTTCCCGTACTTAACCTTGCAACGGAAAAAGGCGGGTTGAAACCTACAAAACGTGGCGGAGGTAAGCAAACAAAATCATTGAGGCTTGAAGATAGCAAGGGCAAGGAGTACTCAATCCGCTCAATTCAAAAATTTATTACCAATAAAACCTTGCCTCCTGGCTTTGAAAGTGAAGCTGCAGCTGATCTAGTGCAGGATGGTGTATCCGCTTCTTATCCTTATTCCGCACTTTCTATTCCTCCTATTGCGGAAGCTGCAGGTGTACCTTATCTAAAAGCAAAGTTGGTTTATATACCAGATGATCCGCTGCTTGGCGAATACCGCGAAGATTTTAAAAACATGCTTGCCTGGTTGGAGGAGCGTTTACCTGAATCAGTTGAAAAAGGATTTGACACAGATGAAGTAGTTGATAAATTAAAAGATGATAATGATAATATAGTTGATCAGTTGGCATTACTCCGTGCAAGAATTCTGGATATGTTTGTCATGGATTTAGATCGGCATGAAGATCAATGGCAGTGGGGAGCAACAGATAATGGCAAAGGAAAAACTTATTACCCCATACCCAGAGACAGAGATCAGGCTTTTTTTACAAATCAGGGTTTAATACCCGGGATACTTAAATGGCCATGGTTGGTTCCCCAATTACAGGGGTTTAATGCAAAAGCAAAAAATATAAACCGGTTCAATTTTGCAGCCCGTAACCTGGATCGTTTCTTTTTAAATGGTTTGAGTGAACAGCAATGGAAAGATGCTGCGGAAAAATTCAAATCACAAATGACAGATGCTGTACTGGAAGATGCTATTTCACAGCAGCCAAAAGAAATAAGAAATATTTCCGGAGATAAAATTTTAGCAAATTTAAAAGACCGCCGTAATTATATAGTAGATGAAGTTATGCAGTATTACCATTTTCTTGCTGAGGTGGTAAGCATAACCGGCAGCGATAAGAAAGAACTGTTTGAAATAAATAATAGCAGTGATAACTCAGTACAACTGACCGTATATAAAATAACAAAAGAAGGCGAACAGTCTATAAAAATGTATGAAAGATCATTTGGTAGCCAAGAAACAAAAGAGTTGAGGCTTTATGGCTTTGGAGGAGAAGATAAATTTGTTATAAATGGCAACAGCGATAAAATAAAAATAAGAATGATTGGTGGCATCGGAGATGATAATTTTGAAAACAAGGGTAGCGGTAATGGTGGAATTATATATGACTCGGCCGGTGAAAATAATAAAGTAACAGGCGGGTTTAAAAATAAAATTTCAAATGATACTTCTGTAAATAGTTTTGACCGTTTGGGATATAAATACAATCAGACAATACCCTTTATTTCCCTCAATTTTAATTCCGACGATGGTTTGTTTTTAGGGTTCTCTTTAAAATTCATTCGTCAGGGTTTTAGAAAAGTGCCTTATAAAACGATACATACTTTTGTAGTAAACCATGCCTTTGCTACAAAAGCATGGAATTTTAAATGGGGAAGTGAGTTTATTGGTGCTTTAGGAAAGAATACGGATATTTTATTTAATGCGGATATAAAGTCACCAAGTACTACAACCAATTTCTTTGGGTATGGCAACTCATCCGTATTTGATAAAACAAACACAAACCCTGAAAAAAAGAAATTCAGGTATTATCGTTCCCGTTATTCTTTGGGTGATATATCATTGTTGATGCGAAAAAATTTCAGCAAGAAGGTCAATATAACAATCGGACCTACTTACCAATATTTCCATCTCGATTCTACTGATAATTTTTCAAGATTTATCTTAAAAACCGGAAATCTTCTTGGGCAGAATGGTCTAAGTGCTGCAACTTTATATGCCAAACAATCTTATGCCGGTGGAATTTTTACATTAAATGTGGATACGAGAGACCACCCTGCATTAGCACATAAAGGAGTTACCTGGAATACTTCGTTAAAGGTGCTGAAAGGATTAAATGATAAAAGCTATGATGTAACACAGTTACGTTCTGATTTTGCTTTTTATTTAGGGCTTGGCAAAAACTTAGTGCTTGCTTCCAGGTTTGGCGGTGGTCATAATTTTGGTGATTTTGAATTTTACCAGGCACAATATCTTAGTTCATTAGATAATTTAAGGGGCTATAGAAAATTTCGCTTCGCCGGCGAGTCAATGGCATATAACAATACTGAATTGCGTATTCGTTTTGGGGATTTTAAGAGTTATTTATTCCCGGGTTCAATTGGTATGGTATTTTTCCATGATATAGGAAGAGTATGGCATGATAGCGATGCGACCAATAAATGGCATTCAGGCTATGGTGGCGGTATATGGATTGCGCCATTAAAACGTTTTGTAATATCAGCTATGTTCACAGCATCCAAGGAAAGTAAATTGCCTTTAATTGGTTTCGGCTGGCAATTTTAATAATATATTATAAAAATAAAAAAAAGGCGGCATCATATTTTCGGGATGATTGCTGCCTTTTTTATTTACCAATATAACTTATATGCAGCCTGCCAAACACCTAAAACCCATTGTGCAAACTGATGCAGAAGGATCAATATTAACGCCTATATTTGCGCCAGTTTTTATGATACATCCGCATACTTATATTCATCCAAATGCAAAGCTGGCTACCAATGTAAAAGTTGATCCTTTTACAGTAATTCATCAGGATGTGCAAGTAGGTGAAGGCACCTGGATAGGAAGCAATGTTACAATTATGGAAGGGGCAAGAATTGGTAAGAACTGCCGCATTTTTCCAGGCGCAGTTATCGCTGCCATACCACAAGATTTAAAATTTCAAGGTGAATATAGTAATGTAGTAATAGGAGATGGTACCACCATCCGTGAATTTGTAACCATTAACCGGGGTACTAAAGACAGGGATAAAACTGAAGTTGGAAAAAATTGTTTAATCATGGCGTATTGCCATCTTGCCCATGATTGTTTAGTAGGCGATAACTGTATTATGAGCAACAATACGCAAGTAGCAGGTCATGTTACCATCGGAGATTATGTAATACTCGGTGGAATGTGTGCTGTACATCAGTTTGCAAAAATCGGTTCTCATGCATTTGTAAGTGGTGGTTCTTTGGTAAGCAAAGATGTGCCACCATATATAAAAGCCGGCAGAACTCCGTTGAGTTATGCCGGTGTAAATTCGATTGGTTTGAAAAGAAGAGGCTTTAGTGTGGAGCGAATCAATCATATTCTCGATATCTATCGTGTATTGTACAATAAAGGGATGAACACCAGCCAGGCTATTGAATTTATAGAAGAAGAAATGCAGGCAACCGATGAACGGGATGAAATTGTAACTTTCATCCGTGAAAGCCCAAGAGGAATTATTAAACGTTTTACCAAAGGCAGCTCCGATGACGATCTCCCTGTCTGATGCCGGCAAACGCTATAATCGTGACTGGATCTTCCGTCATCTTACTTACATTTTTGAAGTTGGAAAATCATATGCGATAACGGGGCCGAATGGATCGGGTAAATCAACTTTGCTTCAGGCGATAGGTGGGGCGTTGCATTTGAATGAAGGAAATATTCAATATTCAATATTCAATAAGCAATGTTCAAGTGAAGAAATGTACAAATATGTTTCTATCTGCGCTCCATATTTAGAAGTGGTTGAAGAAATGAATGTGAAAGAATTTTTGGAATTCCATTCCCAATTTAAATCCTTGATTGCTCCTGTTACGATCGATGAAATTATTTCGATTGTTGGTTTGGAGAAAGCAGTGAACAAACAAATCCGTTACTACTCTTCTGGTATGAAACAGCGGGTAAAACTGGCTCAATGTATTTTTTCTGATGTACCGGTGCTACTGCTGGATGAACCCTGCACCAACCTTGATGCAGAAGGTATTAAGATTTATCAAAAATTGATTGCTGATTATTGTACCGATCGTTTAGTTGTTGTGAGCAGTAATGATGAAGTGGAGTTTGGGTTTTGTAACGAGAGGATTAGTGTTATGGATTATAAATAATTCAATGATGCTTAAGAGTAAGTTTAGATTTCATGGTGAGTATATAGCTGCAATATTTCTTGCCAGTTTTGCTTCATTTTTAACTTTCAGCTATTATTCTCCTCCACCTCCAAATGCCGAAGGAATACTTCTTATCGTAATAATAGTATTGTGGGGTACTTTTATTTACTCACTTATTTCAATTTTGAAAATTCCGAGAATTGTTATTTCAAAAGATGGGATTCATTTAAAGGCAATTAATTCTAGCCGTCAAATTTTGTGGTCTGATATAAAGTCAATAGATATAACAGGAAAGAAACGTGTAGCCTCAACAATGTCAGGAGAAGAAGTTTCTAAAATTAACTTAATTGATAATAGTGTAATTTATTTCAGATCTGAGTGTTATAAAAATAGCCCTCAAATCCGTCAGTTACTTTATAAGGCTGGGTTAATGATTTCTGAAAACCGCCAGGTAAATATTTCAAACGAAATTCTTTTCCTTGAGAATAAAATAGAAAAGAAAAATGTTTTCTACGATGATTTAAACCTTCTAAAATATTCTGGTATACCATTCTTAAATTTTAATGCTTTAATTATTTACGGATTTAGCATTGCCATGATTTTATTGGCTTTTGAAAAAAACGCCCATAACCCTTATGTTGGTTTGATATTAATGTTGCCAATTATTACTTTTTATCTTGCATTGGGCTTTCAATTACATTATTACTTTTTATCAGACAAGTTTTTCGTAGTAAAAAACTCTTTCCTGTTTTGGATAAAGCATGTTTATGAAGTGGATAATATTTTTGAAGTCGTATTCGAAACTCCTTACAAAATGTCAAATTCAATCAGAATAATAACAAAGGATTTTAAAGTAAAACTTTACCCCGGAGGTGGCTTACGAATGAAACATTGGAGGGCACTAAAAAAACATTTTTCCTCTCTTGGGATAAGTGTAAGGGATGAAATTGGAATTTGAAGAAACTACCCCTAAAAAGCCATCAGCAAAACCCAATTAAATCTATTAAAAAAAATGGTGATCGTTTCTTCAAACGACCACCATGAATATGAATTTTGTACAGAGAAACTTAATATTCTGAACTGGAAATAAGTTTATTTTTTCTCTTCTTCCTTCCTGTAAGTATAAGTTCTCTTTGTAATGCTAGTTGCCTTGCCTTTATCATCCCATGTTGTACGCTGTGTCCAGTTGCCCATATCATCATGTGCATCATACATATATTTTGTAACTCTTGTAGTCGTAGAATCTTTTCCCACATTTGTATTTGAAACTTCTGTTTGCTCACCCTTATCATTATATTTTGAGGCACTGGAATTTTTTACTTTGCCAACACTATCTTTCATAGTAAAGCTTGTTTGCAGGTATTTATCATAAGTTGCCGATCCCTCCATTCTGAAAACACTGTCTTTATCCCATTGTTTCCAACTCAGAACCTGTCCTTGCTCATTCTGGGTAAGCCCGGTATAATAAAATTCCACCTTACCGGCAGTATCATATACCATACCGCCGTTATAATTTCCTTTATCATCCATAGTAGTTAAAAATGAGCTGGTAATTTTTCCATCTTTCATGTTTTTCTGACCTTGAAACATTCCATTTTCATATCGGCTGGTTACAGTTTCATTTTTTACTGTTCCTTTACTGTCTTTGGAAATCGTTTTTATATTATTACCGTTTTCATCATACTCGGAAACTGAAATACAGCAGGAATCCATATCTCCGGCTTTGCCCGTACTATCCGTTTTGTAAGGGGCGTCTTCAATAGCAGAAATATTGCCTTTCAAGCCATCTGCAACCAAATCGCTGAACATCGCCTTTTTTTCTGGTTCTTTTTCTTTGTTGTCATTACATGCAGAAAGCATAAGCATTCCGACAGCAATGATTAAAAATTGCTTCATTTGTTTTTTGTTTTAAAAATTAATAATGGGGCAGAATTAAGCAGGTTCGCAGGGAGGGAAAATTAAATGTAACTACAATTATTTTGACAGCAAATTATTATTTATCGCTGGCTTGTAATCAATAAATTCAAATCAGGCAACTTCGTATTCTACCTTATAGGGTTGTGGAAGTTTTTTAGAAGCATCAAGAATTTCAATGGCAACAATAGAACCTTCAGCATCATAGTCAAGAATAATACCCGGTTTAGCTTCATCGCTTTCCTTTATCGGACTATCACTTAACCGGATATATAGAACGTCCATTTCTTTATCGTATTTAACCTTCATAATATTTTTCAATTTTAGAAGTTTTATAAATTGTAATCACAAGATTAGGTTGTTTCTCAATATTTATAAACAACTTAATCAGATAATCACCATCCTCAAAGTTAATGATTGATTGATAGATTCTCTTACCTTCTTGAGTTATTGTTTGTTGAGGGTTGTTTATTATAGATTGAGCAATTTCAACTGATATACTCCTCAAAGCCATTTGTTCTAAAGCATGTTTTGAAAATTCAACGGCTGCCATATAATTTATCTTTGACTGGCTATTAAAAGATTCAAATCCGTGTACTTCAGTATAAACCGTTCGCTCAAATAAAAATTGGTAAGTGAGCCTTTGAAAAGATAAATACCACTGCGGAGATTTATATTATGCCAGATTAAGTTTTCAAAACCACCACTATCACCTGCCTCAATCAATAAAGGCATCAGTACATTGCTGATTGCCTGTGATGCCGTACGGCTAAATCCTGAAGGAATGTTAGGAACACAATAATGAATAACACCATACTTCATAAAAATGGGATGCTCATGTGATGTAATTTCAGAAGTTTCAAAACAACCACCACGGTCTATACTTACATCAATTATAACTGCACCCGGCCGCATATTACTTACCATTTCTTCTGTTACCACCATCGGTGTTCTTCCTGTTTCACTTCCCAGCGCACCAACTGCAACTTCGCAAGTCTTGAGCTGTTTTGCAAGCATTCGTGGTTCAATAACGGAAGTCCATAACCGGTGACCAATATTATTTTGTAAGCGTTTCAACCGGTAAACACTATTATCAAAAACTTTTACAGATGCGCCTAATGCTAATGCCGCCCTTGCAGCATACTCACCTACAATACCTGCACCTATGATAATAACTTTTGTGGGAGCAACACCGCTAATACCACCAAGCAACACACCTTTTCCATGATTTGCCGAACCCAAATATTGTGCAGCAATTAATGTAACAGCACCGCCTGCAATTTCACTCATACTTCGAACGATGGGGTAGGTGCCACTATCATCTTTTAAATTTTCAAATGAAATAGCGGTTATTCTTTTATCCATCATGGACTGAAGCAATTCTCTTTTTAAAACAGAAAGATGGATGGGAGAGATGACAATCTGATTTTGTTGCAGCAAGGGTAAATCTTCTTCAATAATAGGAGCACTCTTTACTAAAATCGGGGCTTTAAAAATTTCAGCACGGTCGTAAACAATTTTTGCACCTGCTTCACTATAATCTTTATCACGAAAATGAGAAGCGTCGCCAGCGTTATGCTCTATCATTACATTGTGACCATTGCTTACCAGTACACTTACCGCATCAGGTGTTAAGGCAATCCTGTTTTCCTGAAATGCAATTTCTTTTGGAATACCAATCATCATCTCTTCACTTTTTGGTTTTATATCCAACGTTTCTTCCAGTGTTTCGTAACTGAAAGATGTACTTATTTTTGGTTTTTGCTGACTCATTGAAGTTGTTTCTTATTTTTTGTTCCAGGTTTTTGATTAAAAGCTTCTTCTTCAAAAATAACTAATTATCTCCTATAGTCATACGCCGGGTTTCAGCATCATCCGAAGACAGATATACATGGAGTGTATCTGCATCAAAAAGCCCGGGAGCTTTATCGGG
>JANOFP010000248.1:0-6727 GCA_031413675.1 Bacteroidota bacterium | reverse complement strand
CGATATTCCAGTACAGCGAGCGTGTTATGCGACGTTGGGGTAAATGATACAGGATAAAAGAACGGGCGGGCAGTTTATTGATGCCGGCATAAAATGTTTCTTCGGCATTGGCGGGATTCTGTGTATACCCCAGTGTGAAATAATTGAAGAACATTTTTTCATTGAACTGTTTTTCAATGCCAGCTGCCCATAATGCTTTCATTTCACTGGCAAATACAAACTGGGTATCGTCGAAAAAATAATAAAAAGGTTTTTCGCCAAACCGGTCTCTTGCAGCAATAAATATTTGATTCTTTTCATCCCATAAGGCAAATGCAAACATGCCTTTTATTTTATTTACAAAATCAGTTGCTCCATATTTATGATACAATGCAAGTATGACTTCCGTATCTGAAGTTGTTTGCCAGTTCCAATCGAGTTTTTTCTTTTCATCAATAAAACCGTAAAACTCCCCGTTAAAAATCAGTGATGCTCCAAAAGGGGAGTGCATAGGTTGATCGCCTGTGCTTAAATCAATAATGCTTAATCGTCGATGGCCTAAAATACAGTTTTCAAAAACAGCCAGGCCCTCACCATCCGGTCCACGGTGGCTGATGGCATCAGTCATTTGTATGACTTTTTGCTTATGCTGTTGTGTATTTTTTCCGGCGATACCGGCAATGCCGCACATGAATTCGTATTTCGTTCAAATTTAAAGTGAATTAAGGGTAGCTGCTAATTTTTCTCAACTAAATAAAAAAGGGTTGCTTTCACACAACCCTTAATAAAATAGTTAATCGAATTAATCTTTTTGAATAACCGTTTTCCTTTTTTTCCATGCCATGAAAAAGGCTACTCCTAATAATGCAAGTAGCAAGTAAGAGGTTATTGCTGTAATTTTTCTTCCCATATAATAACCTTCTGGTTCAAACCTGAATTCAATATTATGTTTACCAGCAGGTACCGCTAATCCACGCAATACGTAGTTTGTTTTTACAATCGGGGTTTCTTTTCCGTCTATAAAAGCTTTCCAACCTGCCGGGTAATAAATTTCACTGAATACGGCAAACTGATTGCCTGATGAATTAAATGAATAAGAAATTTTATCATTTTCATTCTTTTCTAATTTAATTGTTGCTGTACTATCAGCCACCGGAAGATTCGGTATGGATGATTTGAAAGATTCCTGAACAAAGGCCGTATCTGCCGGGTGAAAATTATTTAATGCATTCATTTCCTCATCTGCATTTTTAACAAATTGTACATGATCTACCAGCCAACAAGCTCCCAAGGCTCCATCATTTTTTTGCATTCCGGTTGTTTGACCATAAGTCACCAATTGAGAATTGGATTCTTTCTGAATAAAATATTTTGTATTCAGCATATTTAATACAGCCATATTGGGGCTATTACTCAATTGACGTTCTATTAAATCTGCATAGAGACGGAGTTTAGCCGCATGATAACCACCCACTGAATTGTAAGTATACGAAGTTATATTTTCGGCAAAATGATCACCGGAGAAATTGAAAACACGGAAATACGATTTGTCGGCCAATATTTCTTCGTCCGTTTTATTTTTTACAAATACGTTTTCATTTTCTGATTTTTCCTGGTAACTTTCTTTGTTCAGGTAATTTTTATCTATCGTTATCAAATCAATTAATACCAATATCGAAAGTAAAATAACAGCCAGCATCGGTTTTTTTGATTTGTAAATAAAACCCCAGATGATAGCGGCTGCTGCCAGTACGAATCCGAATGAACGAAGAATGTCATTCATGAATAATGATTTCCGGTCAGCTTTTAACGCATCAAAAAAAGATTTCACAGCTTCCAGCAATTGTGGTTGATTTGAAGTACGTACCTGTTTCATAATTTCAGTATCCATACTACTCATATAGCTAAAAGATAAATAGGCGAGTAAGAGTAAAACAAATAATGCGACCGTTGCAATTAACCCTTTTTTCAAATCGGTCAGCATCGATTTATTTTCTTTGTTAAGAATTGCGTTTACACCTAATGCAGCCATTACGGGTATGAGGAGTTGTGGTATCACCATTATCATACTTGGTGCACGGAACTTATTATAAAAGGGTAAAAGGTTAAAAACAATATCATTAAACTCTTTAAAATAAGAACCCCATGATAAAACAATTGCAATTACTATTGCTGCAAGCATTCCCCATTTATATTTTTTATCAATTACAAAAAAACCAAGTAGAGCAAGAAAACAAACCACGGCGCCTGCATACGGTGGACCTGAAGTGCCAACACTACCACCCAGATCTGCAATACCACCCCAATACGATGTAACAGGAAGTTGTTGTTGCAATTGTTCAGGCAATGTTCTCAATACCTCAAGTGTTTTTGATTTTTCTTCATCAATTTCTTTAAAGCCACTGCTACCACCATACATTCGGGGAGCAATCATCACTAAGGGTTCAGCGATATTTAAACTATAGGCAAATGCATAATCTCTGTCCAACCCGTCTTTTGATTTATTATCTTTTTTAGAACTTGTATCTGTTAAATACGAAGCGCCGCCACGTATTGTATATTTCTGATATTCAAACGTGGGCAGTAAACCCACAGCATTATTCATTGCGCCGGTAAGTGCAGCAGCGGCAGTTACTGATAAGGCGATAAATAAATGTTTATATTGTTTTTCGCGAATCCAGTTAATTGCAAAAAATAATGTGATGAATGCAATTGCAATAAATAAATAATAAACGATCTGCGGATGATTCATGGCTATCATGGTTGCAGAAAATAATGCTGTGAGTGCTGCGCCGGTAAAATATTTCTTTTCGTAAATCAATAGTACGGATGCAAGAACGGCAGGCATATAGGCTATTGACCACATTTTAGTAACATGACCAGCAGTAATGATAACCGGATTGTAGGTGGCATATGCAAATGCCAATGCACCAAGAATTCCAACTACGGATCGCAATCCCAAAACAATGCATAAAAAATAAAAGCAAAGACTGGCAAGAAAGAAGAATTGTATGGGCTCGGGCAAACCCAATGTTAGCACCTTATGAACGATTGATGGAATAAAACTATTGCCTGGTGCACCAATTTGAAAACCGGGCATGCCGCTAAACACACTATTGATCCAGAGTGGGTACTGACCATGTATATTTTTATACTCAATACTACTTTGAATCGCACCTTTCCAGCTCGTTATGTCATGCTGCGAAACTACTTTGCCTTGCAAGGCAGGGCTGCAATAGATAACAGCAACCACTAAAAAAATGAGGATTGCGATGAGGTGAGGTAAAATTTTCTTAAACAAATCTTTATTCATAGTAACCATTTATAAGGCTGACAAAATAATGCTATTTTACACGAAATTCGTTTATGCGCTGGCTATTATTTTTGTCAAGACTGGCTTTTATCTGCGGATTTGCTTTTCTGCTCAGTTTCCTGGGTTTATTTTTTAAATGGATAGAAAATCAGGAGCTACTAGGCACACTTATAATTATTGGTTATGTACTTGGTATCATTATTCTTCCGGTAAGTTTAATTGGCTATTTGGTTTTATGGTTATTAAGAAAAAAACCGGGTCTTATAGTTCCCAATTGGTTAGTTATCGTAAATATTTTATTTTTGATAGTATTACTCACCTATATATTTTTTTTAAATGATCCATACTATAATAAAGGATAAACCAACAAGGCTTTTTATTTTGCTGGCTGGTTTTTTTGTAGCTAATGCTTTAATTGCTGAGGTTATTGGCGTAAAAATATTTTCATTAGAAGATACTGCCGGTATTGACCGGGCAAATATCAACTTGTTTGGAAGTAATTTCAGTTTTCACCTTACAGCCGGTGTGTTACTTTGGCCCGTTGTATTTGTAATGACTGATATAATAAATGAATACTATGGCCCCAAAGGAGTACGGTTTCTTTCTATACTTGCAGTGGGTTTAATCAGCTATGCATTTGTAATGTTTTCTGGTGCAATCAATCTTTCGCCTTCTGAATATTTTACACTAGGTAAAAATTTACCGGATGCAAACAGTGCCTATAAAGGCGTATTAGGTCAGGGGATGTGGATTATCATTGGCTCTTTAGCGGCATTTTTGATAGGTCAGGTTTTGGATGTTTATATTTTTCATAAAATAAAAAACAGGACTGGAGAAAAAAATATCTGGTTACGTGCAACCGGTTCTACATTGGTATCTCAGTTGATAGACAGCTTTGTTGTTTTATTTATCGCATTTTATGTTGGACGAAGAATTCAAACCAATCAGGGTGATCCGTGGACCTTGCATCAGATTTTAGTTACCGGTACCGGAAATTATATTTACAAATTTGTTGTAGCTATTTTATTGACTCCCGTAATTTATCTTGTACATAACTGGATTGAAAAATATTTGGGACATGATAAAGCTACTGCGATGAAAAAGTCAGCAATGCTGAAGGCTTAAAATTTTTCTTTTAACAGCTTAGAAACGAGTTTATCAATCGGAAGTGTTAAACTTTGTTCATTAAATTTTTCCCAGTCTATAAACCGGAACGTTTCAATTTCATTAGTGGTTTCGTAAACTTTTAATTGTGCTTCGTCAAAATCAAAAGGCTTTTTGCGCAAAGGGACAGAAATTTCTTCCAATGCTTTTGCAAAATAATATATAGAAAGTATTTGCTGCCCTTCTCTAAATGCGCTGGGTTGAAAATAGTCAGTTGTATAAATATGGTCACCAATTTCAACTTCAAGATTCATTTCTTCTTTGAATTCACGTTTCAGACAATCTTTTGTCCCTTCTCCAAACTCAAGTCCGCCTCCAGGAAATTTAGTGAACATGCCACCGCGGATATATTCATCGCTTACCAATACCTGCTTTTTTTCATTGATAAGTATGCCATAAACTCTGACGGTGATAATCATTGTTGTCGTTGTTTAATAATATCCAGGTGATGTTTGGTATGATAAATTGTAAAATAGCAAAGTTCACGCAATGTAATTTTTCCCAATAGAGGGTGAGGGGCTAAATAATTATCCAATTGTTCTTCTTTCCAATTGTTTTCAAAAGTTTGGAGGTAAGCTGAAGAAATTTTCATCTATTTGTTTATGAGATTTTCTTTTGATGTATCTGAAATAGATTTGGGAATAAAAATGCCAGATGCTTTTCCTCCGGCGTCCAATTTCGCAAGGTATTTCTTAACAAGCTCTTCATAAGTACGGGATGAACGGTTCGGTTTGCCAGTAAAAAGTCTTAGAATAAATTTTGGAATTGAGTATGCCAATTTTGTTTGTTTTGTGGAAATGACAAGATGATCAACATTCTGTGCTATTGACCATTTGTCGGTAGGTTGACGAAAAAAAAACGCATCAGAAATATTCAAACAATAATCAGAAAATTCTCCAAAAATTTTATTTGATGCTGCGATGATTTCGACTTTATTCATAAATTATATTTCAACGGTGCCTTCAAAAACTTTTTCAGCGGGACCACAAAGCCAGATATTGACAAAGCCTTCATCATTTAGCTTATCATATTCTACGCTTAAAGATCCTCCGGTGGTTTTCACCTCCACTTCATTAAATCCATTTTCATTGTGCCAGCAAACTAATGCTGCAGCAGCAACTCCGGTACCGCAACTTAATGTTTCATCTTCTACACCACGTTCATACGTGCGGATAAATATTTTGTCTACTTCTTCCATTTGCTCCACAAAATTTACATTAATTCCTTCTTTTTCAAATTCCTTACTATATCTTATTTCATTTCCTTTTTTATATACATCTACTTGCATAACATCCGATACCAGTTTAATATAATGTGGGGAACCCGTATCTAAAATAAAATCGCTATGAAATTTTTGTATATGATTTACATCTTTCATTTTTAATGAAACAATTCCATCTGTATCAATCTCTGCTTCATGCTCGCCATCATAAGCAATAAACTTATAAACTTCTTTATGAATGCCAAGGTGGTAAGCAAATTTTATAATACATCTTGCTCCATTGCCACACAGGCTGCCTTCCTTACCATCGGCATTATAATATTTCAATTCAAAATCGTAATTACTTTTTTCATTCAGTAGCATCAATCCGTCTGCACCGATACCAAAACGGCGGTCGCAGATTCTTCTTACCTGATCATTTGAAATGTCTTTATAAAGTTTAGTCCGGTTATCCAATATAACAAAATCGTTACCGGTTCCCTGGTATTTAAAAAAATCTATTTTCATTGTGAGTGCTTAATCGTTTAAATATTAGTTGAAAATATTTCAACAAACTTAGATATTAAATTTTCAACTGTAGCTTTTCCATCTTTCGAAAATTCTTTTTTCACCCGGTTGGCTACAATTGCATTAATGGCAAGGCAATTATGTCCAAGCAATTTCCCCAAGCCATAAATTGCCGATGTTTCCATTTCAAAATTAGTGATGCGGTGATTTCCGAACCTGAATTCAGATAACCGGTTTACGAGATCAGGGTTTTTTAATCCCAATCTTAGTACTCTGCCCTGTGGTCCATAAAAACCCGGGCAGGTAACCGTAATGCCCCGATGAAAACCTGTTACAAAATGTTTGAGTAACGAACCGGCAGCACTGCTGATATATGGATGGCTCATTTGCCCCTGCATTTGCGTATGCGTAACAAAAGATTGAAGCAAGTGTTTTTCTTCATCATTTTGTTCGTGCCGGTAAAAATTTAAAAGATTGTCGATACCGAGTCCGTGAGTAGACGCTACAAAACTATCAACCGGGATATCGCCTTGCAAAGAACC
>JANOFP010000247.1:0-5684 GCA_031413675.1 Bacteroidota bacterium | reverse complement strand
GTTGAATTGTGTCTAGTTTTGTTTGTGCTTTAGCTAAAGAAAATAATGACAACAGGAGCGATGTAAAATAAATTTTCATAGTAAGAAAGTTTAAATCGTTTTTTCTGATTTATTTGAATTGATACTTTTTCTAAAAGCAAGGATGGTAAATTTTTTCAGATTAATATCCCCCTTTAGGGGATAGGGGCTTCAAGTTAAATAAATTCTTTACCTTTTTGTCTTAAAATTGATTTATGAGAAAAATATTTTCAATTAGTATCATTCTTCTTTTTGTTAGTTCATGTAAAAATTCAATTAAACCGGGAGAGGAAGAAAGCCCAACAGTAGCCTCTTATTTTAATTATGGTGACAGCGGAGTGCAATCGGCCGGCATAAAAATGATACCCATTAAAACTCCCGTGGGCGAATTTAAAGTCTGGACCAAACGATTTGGAAATAACCCAAGAATAAAAATTTTGCTGCTGCATGGCGGACCCGCTATGACGCATGAATATATGGAATGCTTTGAAAGTTTTTTCCCAAAAGAAGGGTTTGAATTTTATGAATATGATCAGTTAGGTTCTTACTACAGCGATCAGCCAACTGATAGCAGCTTATGGACTACTGCACGTTTTGTCGAGGAAGTGGAGCAGGTAAGAAAAGCAATTGGCGCCGATGCAACAAATTTTTATGTTTTGGGCAATTCATGGGGTAGTATTTTGGGAATGGAATATGCATTGAAATACCAGGACAATATGAAGGGATTGATTGTTTGTAATATGATGGCAAGCATTCCCCGCTATGCCGAGTATGGAAAAAAATTAAGAATGAGTATGCGCCAATCAGCAGTTGATTCACTACTGAACTACGAGGCAAATAAAGAATTTAGCAATCCAAATTATCTGCAGTTACTGCAGACAGAATATTATAATAAACACCTGTGCCGCTTACCAGAATTGCCAGAACCGGCAGCCCGTTCTTTTAAGCATGTCAACTATCCAATTTATTTAATGATGCAGGGGCCCAGCGAATTTTCTGTTGCAGGTCGTTTAATAAATTGGGACCGGTGGAATGATCTTAAAAATATAAAAGTCCCTACGTTGATGGTTGGTGCAAAGCATGATACTATGGACCCTGAGGACATGAAGAAACAATCGGAGATGGTTCAAAAAGGAAGATATTTATATTGCCCTAACGGCAGCCATTTAGCAATGTGGGATGATCAGCAAATTTTTATGAATGGAGTAATTAAATTTATCAAGGATGTAGATCAGGGTAAATTTTAGAAACAAGAAATAAAAAAAAAGACAGAAGTTGCTCTGTCTTTATAGTATAACTTTTTTTAAAATTATCTTTTACCCAACTGTTTTAAATAAGAAACATGCGATGCAATCGCTAATCTCATTTTTGGATATTCAACATAGTTGATGCCAAATTCCAGGCAGGTTTGACGAATGATTTTGCTGATGGCTGGATAATGTATGTGTGAAATTCTTGGAAACAGGTGATGTTCTATCTGAAAATTTAACCCACCAACTAACCAACTGATCAATTTATTTTTATTTGCAAAATTAGCTGTAGTCTTTATTTGATGTATTGCCCACTCATCATCCATCTTGCCAGTTGCCTCATTTGCTTTTGGAAACTCAGTATGCTCAACTGTATGTGCTAATTGAAAAACAATACTTAAAACAAAACCAGCAAACATGCCAAAAATTAAAAAACCAATAATCCATGTTGTAAAACCTAAAAGTATGATAGGCAGCACCACAAAAAGAAATGCATGAAGAAGTTTGAAACCCCAGAATGTAAATTGCTCTTCTGTTGACATTTTTGTTATGGGCATCGAACCAACTTTTTTCGTAAAATATTTTTTATAATCGGTTACAAACACCCAATAAATATATAATAAGGAGTAAGCTGCCCAAAAGTATAAATGCTGATATTTATGAATTTTATAAAATTTTTGGTCGCTGCAAAGACGAAGTAAAGGTCTTGCTTCAATATCATCATCAATCCCATGTATGTTCGTATAAGTGTGATGAACGATATTGTGTTTTGTCTTCCACATAAAATTATCAGCACCCATCAAATTTGCAGATAGGGAAGCAAGTTTATTCAAAATTTTATATTTACTAAAACTTCCATGAGAACCGTCATGCATGATATTAAAACCAATGCCAGCTGTAAAACCACCCAGTAGCAAACATTCTAACACTGCCCAAAATGCAGGAGGCGTAAAAAAAACAAGATGAATATAGATACTTATAAAACCTGTAAGCAGAAAAATTGCTTTAAAGAAAAGACCGGAGTTTCCTGTTGAAGATTTTCCTTTTTCTTTAAAATAGATGTTTATTCTTTTTTTTAACTCACCGTGAAAAGATTGTGCTGCAGAAGAAAATTTAGGAACTGACATTTGCTATTAATTAATTGAGAAGCAAAGGTAGTTCTTAATGATGGAAGTAAAGGAATGAATCTATTAACATACTCAAGGTTAACAGTTAATGCAATCGTTTGTATCTATATTTTTTTAAACAGTATCTAGGATAATGATATGGTGAGTAAAGAGTTCTCAACTTTAGTCCGTTTGATTTTGATAAGAAACTTAGGTTTCAACCAATATTAACGAATCCATATTTTTTAATCCTACCATTTTTTTTGAGTTGAATCCTTCACCATATTTCACGCCGATTCTTTTCCCCATCATTCTTGCTCGTGAAGTAACGGACTCTGAAAAATCAGGTGATGATATATAAGTTTGTGGTCCATCATCCTCATTTTCGGGGTTATAAAACTGAGTAGTATAAGCTTTGATAGATTCCATTCTTTGTTCAAAGACATCTGTAATATCGGTTACAAAATCTGGCTCAATATGCCGATCCTGAATATAATGAAAAACATATTTTGGCCTCCAGGGTTGTTGATCATTTCCGGCTTCGTCTTTTGTTTTTATTTTTACTAATCCGGATAAGAAAGCCGCATCTTCCGTAAGTTCACTGGCTCTACCATGATCCGGATGACGATCATGTAATGCATTGGTAAAAAGTATTTCCGGTTGATATTTTCTGATTGCAACTATTAATTTCAACTGATGTTCCTGGTCATTTTTAAAAAAACCATCTGCCATTTTTAAATTTTCACGAAGATGTACACCTAAGATCATGGCAGCAGCAGCAGCCTCGTTGTATCTTGTCTCAATTGTTCCTCTCGATCCTAATTCGCCTTGTGTAAGATCGAGAATGCCAACTTTTTTCCCATTTTTTATTTCATTCAGTATGGTGCCGCTGCATCCAAGTTCCACATCATCAGGATGCACACCGATTGCGAGTATATCAAGTTTCATTCAGAAAAAATTTGGTGTAAGGTATTAAATTTGCAATTTAAAATTTTCAATTTTAAATTATCTGATGAGTGGGCGGTATGGGTTATTGTACCAACTTCCATCTATTTCATTTACTATATTTTCAATCTGCCGGTCATCTTTTTTTGCAATATCCCAGTTTTGTTTCAGATTACTACCAAAGAAAAAAGCGACTGTTTGATAAAGCCGTGCATTTAACCCTCCTTTAAATTCTTTTAAAATTTCATAGCAATCATTGCCGGTTTGCCGGTTAATTAATTTCATTAAAATTTTTCCCTGGTAAACAGATAGGTTTTCGAGCGGCTGGGTAAATTGTTTACGTAATTCTTTTTCTCTTGATTTTATAATTTCTTTTCTTTTACTTTTATTGGTTATATCTTTTAATTGAAAATTTATTTCATTGATTGTTACACCCGCTACACGAGCATAAGGATAGGTAACATAAACTGCATTGCGAAGCCTTGTCCATTCTTCAATATGCTTTCTTAATTTTTTATCACTCAGGTTACTTACCCATACCATTTCTAATTCCTGGTAAGGAAACATTTCATTTTTATACCAGATTGCACTGGTTAGGATGGTATCATTTGGTCCCCATTTTTTAGCACGTTCTGCATAGGATGGTATGGGAAGAAGGGTGGTATCATTTGTTTCCTGTGCAAATAAAATTTGAGCAGGCGTAAAACTAAATGCCAGTATGAAGGTGCTTAATATTTTAAAATTAAAAAAACGCATATTGTTTCTCAAAGTTAGAAAATCTTACTGGTAGAATACAGAAATAAGACAGTTAAATGTTTGGGAATGCTGCCCGCTTTTGGAAGAGCTTGATAGTTCAAGAGCTTAAATGGCTTTCTGATCCAAATCTAAATTTTCTGTTGAAGATGAATTTTGAATATTCCCAATCTTTAGGCTTTTAAACCTGACCTCTTGTTTTGAGAAATTCTCCGGATCATGCTCATTAAAGTGCCAATAAACGTAATTAAAACCCCAGCCCAAAGTAAATTAATCATTGGGAACTTATAGGCTTTCAGTGTAATGTATTTTAAAATGGAGTTAGAATCTTTTATTGCGGTTTCAACCCTCTTACCGTCAACTTTATTTATTTTGAAAACAAGGCCTTCGGCATAAACAGTATCCGGATAGGATTGTAATTGACCTTGTTTATTTATAAGCAATGCTTTGTCTGTGGTATAAGTTGTATTGTATTTTGAATAAACCTTAAATGTAGCAGCCGTAGCACTATCTGTTGGATCAAATCCGGGTTGTGGAATACTATCCCGGGAGTTGATTTTTTCAAGAATTATAAAACCATTGGAATAAAAGGCTGTATCTCCTTCTTTCATCCATTGATTTTTAAATTTTGTTGTGTCCGTCATTTTCTCCGGATTGGGCAACGATGTGATATAAGTGAAAACATCATGCGTTAAATAATGTTTTGAACTTGGATTTGCCATCAAACCCTCATTGCCTTTATAGTTAATAAATGCATCGGGTTTTAAAACGAAATTTTCTTTACCATCCTTACTTTGAAAACGTATATTATAATACCACTGTTGTTTTTTAGGATGTGCCGAATCTGTTTCATAAGTCAATGTGTATTTGCTCATGGCAGTTGGTAATCCTCTTATCAACGTAAGATTTTCCAATGGGTTTTCATTTTCACCTAATGCTACGGGTATTCCATTTATATTATTTGAAAGCACTTCTTTTTTTGATGATGATATGAGAATGCCAAGTAATACCATGCCAAATCCAAGGTGAGCAACCGAAGCACCTGCAACTTTCAAATCGCCTTTTATGCCTAACCAGATATAACTAAAATTGGAAAGGATAGTAAAGATGCTGAGTGCAACTGCAATCCAGATTGCAGCCATAAAACCTACACCTTCCAGATTATAATTTATTTCTCCAAAAAATAAAACGATTGAAACAATCAGAACGGATAAAATAAATGGTATCAGTATTTTTTTACGGAAAAAAGAAAAACCAGTTTGCTTGTAACGCAAATATTGCGCAATCGCCGAAAGCGAAGCAATAATAATGGCTACAAAAATCTGAATGCTATTATGAAAATGTGCAATCTTTTCAGGCATTGCAATTTTTATATTAAATACTTTATTGAACACGGGCACCGAAGTAATGGCAATGATTACCAATGCGGATAAAAACAAAACTAATGAGCCTATAAACATCCAGAATTCTCTTGACGATCCCTTTTCTTCTTCTTTAACCAAACTGGGTTGACTGAAAATATTATAACATAATGCACCCAATCCACTTAAAACAGATATGAATGGAATTGCAGGGATAGAAATATATTTCGATAACAAGAGTAATAGAATAG
>JANOFP010000246.1:0-5147 GCA_031413675.1 Bacteroidota bacterium | reverse complement strand
AGTATTGCCTGCACGTTCTCCTAAACCATTAATAGTACACTCTATTTGCCTTGCCCCGTTCATTACCCCGCTAATTGAATTGGCTGTAGCCAAACCCAAATCATTGTGACAATGACAAGAAATGATGGCTTTGTCTATATTGGACACATTGTTTCTTAAGAAAGCAATTTTTTCTCCATACTGATGGGGTAAACAATAACCCGTTGTATCTGGAATATTCACAACAGTTGCACCAACAGCAATGACTGCTTCGATAACTTTTGCCAAATATTCATTATCACTTCTGCCAGCATCTTCGGCATAAAACTCTACATCATCAGTAAAATTTCTTGCCCACTTTACACATTGTATTGCTCTTTGTAAAATTTCTTCCCGGGTTGAATTGAATTTTAATTTAATATGATAATCAGAAGTGCCGATGCCTGTATGAATACGTGGACGCTTTGCATGTTTAAGCGCAGCAGCCGCCGTTTCTATATCTTTTTGATTTGCCCGGCTGAGACCACATACAGTTGCATTTTTAATAATTGCAGAAATCTGTTTTACACTTTCAAAATCGCCAGGACTGCTAATTGGAAATCCCGCCTCAATAATATCAACACCTAAATCTTCCAATTGCAAAGCCAGTTCAACTTTTTCGGAAGTGTTTAGTTTGCAACCGGGTACTTGTTCTCCATCCCGTAATGTGGTATCGAAAATATGTACCTGTTGTTGACTCATGATCTGATAATAAAAAATGATAAAAAAAAGCAGGCTGCTTATTATTTTTGTGTTGCTTGCCAGTAATTTCAAAATAATTCAGCCTGCCGGTATAAATGTAGCCTAACTATTAGGGGTGCAGAAACCAAAATCAGGCTGGATTACATTGTGTAACTTCCGGATAATTTTTATAAACCCTTGCTGGTTAGCAATTCCAGCTATATTTGATTACGATGCCCAACCGATCTGCAGATACCGTTTTTCAGTTAATTAAATCACTTGAAAAGAGTGAAAAAAGGAATTTCAAGCTTTATATGAAGCGTAACTCCGGTGGCGACCTTAAAATTGTAAAGTTATTTGATGCGCTGGATAAAATGGAAGACTATAATGAACCTACGCTTTTAAAAAAAAATAAAACGATTCAGAAGCAACAACTTTCAAATCTTAAAGCTCATTTATATAAACAAATACTCAACAGCCTTAGGATTTTAAAAGATGAATCGAATGTGGACATGACGCTGCATGAACAAATGGATCATGCCCGCATTTTATATAATAAAGGTCTGTACTTGCAAAGCCTAAAAATATTGGACAGGGTAAAAGCATTTGCAAAAGAAAATAACCAACTTACCTATGTACAACAGGTTTTATTTTTTGAAAAAAAGATAGAAGGTTTATTTATTACCCGTAGTATGCAAGACAGGGCCACTCAACTTTCTGCAGAAGCTATGGAAGTGAATGGTCAGCTTTCGATGGTCAATAGTTTATCAAATCTTTCTTTACAATTATATAGCTGGTATATACAGCATGGCCATGCCCGCAATGCAAAAGATGAAGCAGCATTAAAAATTTTTTTAGAAAAAAATTTACAGGAAGGTGCCAATCTTGCAAAAGGATTTTATGAAAGATTGTATTTATATCAATGTTATTGCTGGTATGCATTTATCCGCCAGGATTTTTTACAATACTACCGCCACACACAACGCTGGGTCGATTTGTTTGACGAAAACCCTGTGATGAAGGAAATTGAATCGGCGCATTATATAAAAGGGGTACACAATCTGATGGGTGCTCATTTTGATTTGGGAAATCATTTACGATTATCAAAAGTGATTGAGCAGTTTGATAAATTCAATCATCGTAAGGTGGTGCAGAAGAATGACAATAACCGGATTCTTTCTTTTGTTTATTTATATACAGCAAAAATTAATCTCCATTTCCTGGATGGAACTTTTAATGATGGCTTGAAACTCGTTCCGTACATTGAAGAAAAACTGAAGGAGTATGAACTTTTTTTAGATCGTCACCGGGTGCTGGTGTTTTATTATAAAATTGCAAGCCTCTACTTTGGTGCAGGGAAAAATGAAAAAGCGATTGATTACCTGAATAAAATTATTAACTGGAAAGTGGATCTGCGTACCGATTTACAATGCTATGCAAGGTTGCTCCATCTCATTGCTCATTATGAATTGGGTAATTATAATTTGTTAGAATACCTTACCAAATCTGTTTACCGGTTTATGGGAAAAATGGAAAGCCTGAGTATGGTGGAGGAGGAGATGTTTATTTTCTTACGCCGTTCTTTTAAAGTTGAACAAAAGGCATTGAGATCAGAGTTTGAAAAACTCTTAGACAAGTTGAAGAAATATGAAGGCAACCGTTTTGAAACCCGTGCCTTTGCTTATCTCGATGTTATCTCGTGGTTAGAAAGTAAAATAGATAATGTTCCCGTAATGGAAATCATTCGTAGGAAATTTGTAAAGCGGAAATAAAGTTTATACCCGGATTTTCTTTTTTCGGATATAAAATTCAGTTAGTGCAACTGCGCAAATAAAAACAATCAATTGAGTTGCTAACCCAACTGTATCTGTTTTTGCTATTAAATTTTCGGGAGTGCCTTCTGCATATTTCAAAATCCAGAAAGAATTTTCATCGCCTCTCATGCCGGTTATTGATTGCAAAATATTTAGTGCAACATGTATTCCAAGAGGAACTGCTATTCCACCAGACCAAATTGCAGCCAATCCAAATACAAATGCCCAAATGCCCGGGCCAAGAAAAGCACTTTGAACACTCCACCCGCTGATGATATGATACAATGCAAAGGCGATAGCAACGATTATTTGAGTAATGCGTAATCCAACTGTTTTATTCAATGTTAGAAATGGGTAGGATCGGAATGCAATTTCTTCCATCAGGCTCAGAGGAATGAAAGCTAGGTATCCAATCAATGCACCGATTGCAATTGGAGTTTTATTTTTTTCTATTTCAAGTTCAGTGAAAATTAATAAGGCCAATAAAATAAAAACAATCAGAACCGTTCCGATAATAAATCCAAAAAAGAATCTCAAAGCGGTTTTATTTTCCCATACCAACCCTATTTCTTTAAAAGATTTTTTTTCATTTTTTAAAAATAGCCAGGTTGTAAACAGGGCAGATGCAGTGCCTGCTATTCCATAATTGAACTGATGCCAATTGGAATGAAAAAGAATCCGTATAAATGAGCCAGTGATAAAAATTATAAGGATGAATACACTCCAGAATAAAACAGATTTTACAATTGAATTAATTACGGGGGAATGGATTGTAAAGCTGTTTAATTTCAATTTGAATTCTTTTTGATAAAACTGCGGAGACCGAGGGATTCGAACCCTCGATACGGTTTCCCGTATATACACTTTCCAGGCGTACCTCTTCAACCACTCGAGCAGGTCTCCGAAGGGGTCGCAAAAATAGGGATAAAGTTCTACCAGTTATCCATCTGTTCTTTAACCACTCTTTCTGTTACCGATTCATCAATTGGGTTATTTCTCCAATCGGGGTCATATTTTACAAACCAGGAAATCCAGAGACTACGGCTCAGCCGCATAAGCCAGGGTTGCAGGACGACCAGAAATACTGCATTCGCTATAAGCCAGCCGATAAAACGATTATCATCAACTGAGATGCCGATGGTTAAAAACCAAACTATAAAAGTAACGCCACTTAAAAAAACGGTTAAAGCATAACTTACATACGAGGTGCCGTAATAAAATCCAACTTCAATTTCTGTTGGCTGTTTGCATACAAGACATTCTTTATGCATCTTAATGATGTTTTTCAATCTTATATTTAATGGGAATTGAAATAATTTTCCTTCTCTGCATCGGGGGCATCTGCAACCCAACACGGTTGAAAAATAGCCTCTTGAAATATTTTTCTCACTCATCATTTTTATTTTTTCCTGCTTCCGTCTTTTTGGGGTTCTTAAAAATGCTGAAGAGCAATCCGCCCATCATAGCACCATAGGCAGTACTGTTATGCCATTTGGAAGTTATCATGCATGTACCGGAAGTACAGCCAATTTGTTTCCAATATAAAAAACCAGCAATAGCGCCGATCACAAGACCAACTATTATCAATTTATTATTCAATATAAATTTCATAATGGAGCAAAGGTAGCCGAATAGAAATGAAAGTATGTGTGATAAATATTACATGCTGCCTTTGAGTATTTTATTCCAGTATAACCAGGGAAGAATATATTTTTTTAATATCCACATGGTCCACCTGGGTTTGCTCTGATCAAATGGAAAAGTCTCGGTGGGTTTATTATCATAATCAAATTCTGCTAAAATTAATTTACCATAACCTACTACAATCGGGCAACTGCTGTATCCGTTATATTTAGCAGTTAATTTTTTTCCTCCCATCAATGCAAATAAATTCTGCACTACTACAGGGGCTTGTTTCCGTACTGCTGCACCGGTTTTTCCATTCGGTGTACTGGTAGCATCTCCGATGCCGAAAATATTTTTATAGCGTAGATGTTGTAATGTGTATTTGTCAACATCAATCCATCCTTTTTCATTTGCCAATGGACTTTGTGCAATAAAATCAGGAGCACTTTGTGGCGGTGTTACGTGTAGCATGTCAAAATGCTTGGAAATTTCTGAAGTAATTCCATTTTCATCTGTGACTTTAAAGGTTGCCATTTTTTTATTACCATCCACAGCAATTAAATCATGACGGTAATGCATTTCAACTCCTAATTTGTCAACCACTTTCTGCAATTCAACAGCATATTTTTTTATCCCGAATATTACTTTGCCTGCCGTTGAAAAATCAACTTTTACTTTTCCTTTCAAATCATGTTTACGAAAATAGTCTGCAGCTAAATACGTAATTTTTTGCGGAGCACCACCGCATTTTAAAGTTGTGGATGGGCTGGTGAATAAAGCTGTCATGCCCGGTTTCATTGCTTTTATACATTCAAATGTATAAGGGGCATAGTCAAATGAATAATTACTGGTTACATTATTTTTGCCAATTGTTTCTGGTAATCCTTTAACCGCATTCCAGTTTAATTGTATACCGGGTGCAAGAATTAAATAGTCGTATGAAAAACTGCTTCCGCTTTTTAGTGTAAGCTCATTTTTTTCCGGCTGAAAAGAAACGACTGCATCTTT
>JANOFP010000245.1:0-5707 GCA_031413675.1 Bacteroidota bacterium | reverse complement strand
TAAAGCATCTCCAAAATTCTTGAAAAGCGAAAAATTAAGATTGGATGCAACCTTTACCTATTCAAATGTAAAAAACAGGTATGCTCCAAATAGTAACAACGCAGGTTACCTGGGAAGTTTGATTGGCGCTACAATATCCTATAATCCTGCATTTCCAGTTTTTGGTGCCGACGGTCATTATTATGATCCAGGTGATGGTAACAGAAACCCTTCTGAAATGCTTGAATATTTTGATGATCGGGATAATATCAAGCGTTTGCTAACTAATATAAGTTTAAGTTATGAGTTTGCAAAAGGGCTAACCTATAAGGCAACTTATGGTTACGATAATGCAAAAAGTGTTCGTACAGCATTTGCAGATCCCCGTCTAAGTTCTGCAGTTGCTGGTGGTACTACAAATGTATATGGTGTAGACTATGGTAATGGAATTTCTGGAAATGGCAGAGGTACTCAGCAGGATTTGAATTTGAATACAAATCTAGTAGAACATACATTGACTTATAATAAATCGTTCGGTACACAGGATCTTAATGCAGTAGTAGGCTATTCATATCAGTCAACTGAAGGGGAAGGGTCAAGCATTGTAGCTTGGGGGCTTAATACTCCAGTTGTAACTCCAACCGACGTATTTATAAAAGATATAAACAATTTTAAGAATATGAAGGTAGGTGGGCTACCATTTTATTATAAATCTGAATTACAGTCTTATTTTGGACGTGTAAACTATACGATTAATAATAAATACTATTTTACTGCTACGGTAAGGATTGATGGTTCTTCCAAATTTGGTAAGGATAATAAATACGGAACCTTTCCGGCATTTGCTGCCAAATGGAAATTGATAAATGAAGATTTTGCTAAAAACTCTCTTGGAAAAATATTCACTGATTTTAGTATCCGTGCCAACTATGGTAAGTTGGGAAGCTCAGATGGTTTAGGTGCTTATGATGCAATTGACCTTCAGCAAACCTATATTGGAAATGGCGGTACCCCAAGAACAGATTTTATTCACCAGGGAAATACTAATTTGAAATGGGAAGAAGCAACAACAACCGGAGTCGGATTTGATTTTGCATTAAAAGGCAACCGTTTATCTGGTACTATCGATTATTATGAAACTAAAAGAAAGAACCTGTTATTCTTTGGACCGGTACCGGGAGGATTTAGTGCCTCCAGTTATTATTTTCAAAACCTTCCAGGTGTTGTAACGAATACAGGATGGGAATTCAGTTTAAATTATCAGGCTCTTAAGAGTACTAAACTTAAATGGGATATCAGCTACAATATGACATTCTTAAAAAATGAACTCAACGATTTTAATGTAACGGTAAATACCGGAGCTGTAAATGGACAGGGTTTATCTGGTGCTTATGCTCAAACTTTTGCAAATGGTTATCCTTTGTTTACATGGAAGATGCCGTTGTATCTGGGCTTTGATGGAAACGGAGATGCCCGTTATGCAGATGGAGCAAAAGATCAACTACTGGGTAGTGCATTGCCTACATTTACTGCTGGATTAACTAATAATTTTTCTTATGGCAGATGGAATGCTAGTATTTTTATGAACACTTCACAAGGCTTTTATGTTTACAACAATACAGCAAATGCCTTATTACTGAAAGGAGCTGTTAAAACAGCACATAATGTAACTTATGCTGTTGCAAACAGTAATGAAGACCCTATCAATCCGGGTAGTGTATCTTCCCGTTTCTTAGAAAGAGGAGATTTCCTTCGTTTGTCAAATGCATTGGTTGGTTATAGTTTCGATATAAAAAGCAAGGTTATTAAATCATTGACAGCCTCATTATCCGGACAAAACCTGTTTTTAATTACTAACTACTCTGGATTAGATCCTGAAGTAAACGTAGATCATCAGTTGGGAGGCGTTCCATCACGTGGATTTGATTATGCTGGTTATCCTAAAGCAAGAACAGTTACACTTGGAATTAATCTTGGCTTCTAAAATAAAAATTTAAAAAAAAGATATGAAAAAAACAATAAATAAATTTTCACTGATCTTGCTTTCAGCAGCAGTGATTGCTGGTTCATCTTGCACTAAGCTAGATGTAACAGTTAAAGACCCGCTTTCCATACCGCCACCAACAGCCGGTGGTGCCCCAACACCCCCATCACTTTCATCTGTATACAACCAGTTGAATCAGCTAATTGGTCAGGGAAACTGGTATGCAATGAATGAGCATACAACCGATGAATTAATGGGACCAACACGTGGTACTGACTGGGATGATTTTGGTACATGGCGCAAACTCCATCTGCATACCTGGGATGGTGCACACAACCAAATCAATGACACCTGGAATGGAGTTAATGGTGCTTTGTTTCAAACAACTTTACTTGCTGAAACAAGTTCTGGCGCAACTCAGGCTCAGGCTAAATTTTTGCGTGCCTATTTTTCTTATATCTCATGCGATTTTTGGGGTCAGGTACAGCATAGGCCAGCAACTGCAGCAGTAGCAGATTTGCCGGATGTATATACCCGTTCTGAGGCTATTGATTTTATCATTAGCGAATTGCAAGCGATTATTCCAACATTGCCTGCATTTACCAACGCTACAAGAGGTAGTGTAACAAAAGAAGCAGCACAGTTTCTTTTGGCAAAAGCATATCTTAATAAAGCTGTTTTTAAACAAGAGCCGGGAACTCCTGCAGGTCCATTCACTTTTGCGGCAGCTGATATGAATCAAGTTATTGCTCTTGCTAATTCAATCTCTGCTAATCCTGCATTAGCAATTAATAGTAATTACTGGGATAATTTTACCTGGGATAATGGCACAAAATCTACTGAAAATATTTTTGTACGCAAGAATAGTGATGGTATTAATATGGTTTGGGCATCTTGTATGGGTAACCATTATAGCATGACACCTGATGGTTGGAATGGTTTTACCACATTGGCTGATTTTTATAACAGCTTCCCGGTTGGTGACCCACGCAAGTCTGCAAATATTCCAGGGTTTACAAATTTAAGCGGTCGCCCAGCAGGATTTTTGATTGGTCAGCAACAAGGTCCTTCAGGTAAATCTATCGGAAATCCCGTTGGAGATTTAAAAGACAGAAGTGGAAATCCCTTAATATTTACTCCAGAGGTGAGCTTATTCTTTTCTACAGAATCTAAAGGTATCAGAACAAATAAATTTCCTTTGAACCCAGCAGAAATGAATGGGGGTGGCTGGGGCAGTGCAAATGAATTTCCTTTCTTCCGTTTAGCTGATGTACGCCTGATGAAAGCAGAAGCAATTCTAAGAGGTGGTACAGATGCACAAACACCTGCTGATATTGTAAATGCAGTTCGTGCTGCAAGAGGAATAGCTGCATTACCTGTAGTTAATTTAACAACTTTATTGGCGGAAAGAGGAAGAGAGCTTTACCTGGAAGCATGGAGGAGAAATGATTTAATTCGTTTTGGAAAGTTTAATGATCCGGTTGATCAAAGACCCTCTGCTTCTCCGGCATCAAGAGTTTTATTTCCAATTCCAAACATTGCACTTTCTTCAAATCCAAATTTGAAACAAAACGTAGGTTATTAATTCTGTAAGCAGATAGCACATATAGAAAAGCAAAAGGTCATCCGCCCAAGGCGGATGGCCTTTTCTTTTTATTATAAACTTATCTTGCACAAAAGGAATTAATTTCCAAAAGAAAGATGAAAAATATTTTTTTACCAGGGTTCTGCGTTTTATTCTTTTTAATCACTTCTTGCAATACTAAAAAGCCGGAAACACTTTTCAGCCTGACAAAAAATTCAGGCATTGATTTTTTTAATAAAGTAGAAAATACCAAAGGCTTTAATATTTTTAATTATCGGAATTTTTACAATGGTGGTGGTGCAGCAATTGGTGATATTAATAATGATGGTTTATCCGATGTGCTGATGACTTCAAATACAGAATCGAATAAATTATTTTTAAATAAAGGGGGGTTTAAGTTTGAAGATATATCTGCTAAAGCTGGAATCGGGGAAAAAGGGAAATGGAATACAGGTATTGTGATGGCAGATATCAATAACGATGGATGGCTGGATATTTACATTTGTAATGCTGGCATTGATAAATGGAAAAACAAAGAAACAAACTCACTCTTCATCAACAATCACGACCTAACCTTTACAGAAAAAGCAAAAGAATACGGATTGGATGAAGGAGGCTATACAACGCATGCCGCTTTTTTTGATTATGATCTTGATGGCGACCTTGATTGCTATATTCTGAATAATAGTTTTATTCCGGTAAATACGTTGAACTATTCAAACAAAAGAGAATTGAGAGCTAAAGACTGGCCGGTTGAAGATTTTATTAAAGGCGGAGGTGATAAACTGATGCGGAATGATAATGGAAAATTTATAGATGTAAGTGAACAAGCTAATATTTATGGAAGTTTGATTGGTTTCGGCTTAGGAATAACTGTTGGAGATGTAAACGACGATCGTTATCCCGATCTGTATATCTCCAACGATTTTTTTGAAAGAGATTATTTATATATCAATCAAAAAAACGGAACTTTTAAAGAAGAGTTGGAACAGATGATCGAGCATACTAGTATGGCATCAATGGGTGCCGATCTTGCAGATATAAATAATGATGGATACCCTGATATTTTTACAACTGATATGTTACCCGGTGATGAGTACAGATTGAAAACAACTTCTTCCTTCGAAAATTATGATCTCTACCAAACAAAACAGAATAAAGGATTCTATCATCAGTTTCAGCAAAATGCGCTGCAAATAAATAACGGGAATGGAAAATTTAAAGAGACTGCTTATTACAGTGGCGTATCCGCAACCGACTGGAGCTGGGGTGCATTGATCTTTGATGCCGATAATGACGGATTGAATGATTTGTATGTATGCAATGGTATTTATAAAGATGTAATTGATCAGGACTTCATTGATTTTTTTGGGAATGAAGTGTATCAGAAAATGGCATTGACCGGGAAAAAAGAAGAATTACAGCTTATCATTGACAGTATGCCATCGGTGCCTATACTAAATAAGGCATATAAAAACAGGGGGGATCTGAAATTTTCTGATGAAGGAAGAAATTGGGGATTCACAACGCCATCTTTTTCTAACGGAGCTGCTTATGGCGATTTGGATAATGATGGCGATTTGGATTTGATCGTAAACAATGTTAATATGCCTTCATTTGTTTATAAAAATAACAGCAGAGAAAAATCAGCCAACAACTATATTGGTATACAACTGAAAGGAATTGGCACAAACACTTTTGCCATTGGAAGTTTAATTAAAATTTATAGTGGCAATGAAATAATAACACGGGAAGTTATTCCAAGCCGGGGCTTTCAAAGCAGTTGTGATTATAAAATTATTGCTGGGTTGGGGAATAAAATTGTTGACAGCGTAACGATAGGCTGGCCAAATAAAACAACTACGAAAATAATAAAACCAGAAATTAATAAAGTACATGCCCTGCAGCAATCAGGAAAAGAGTTATCTGTACCTGTTATTGAAATAAAAAAACCGGTAACCGTATTTGAACAAACAAACAGTTTATTTGAAAAACATCGGGAAGATGACTTTGTAGATTTTTATCAGGAACGAAACATCCCGGTAACACTTTCAAGAGCGGGTCCAAAAGCTGCTGTTGCAGATGTAAACAAAGATGGCTGGGTTGATATTTATATCGGCGGTGCACAGGGTCAGGCCGGGCAATTATATCTTCAGAGT